>NZ_JBFRGF010000014.1:0-119547 GCF_052115205.1 Arthrobacter sp. 2RAF6
TCCGGGTCCCCGGTGCTGCTGCCCTGGCGCCACGAAGTAGCGGGCATCCTGATCGGGTACTTCGGCGGGCAGGAATTCGGCACCGCCCTCGCCGACATCCTGGTTGGCGAGGCCGAGCCCGGCGGCCGGCTTCCGACCACCTGGCCCGCCACCCAAAGCAGCGTTCCGGTCATCAACACCACCCCGGACGCCGACGGAAAACTGGAATACACCGAAGGCATCCACATCGGCTACCGCGCCTGGCTGAAGACCGGTGTCACGCCGGCGTATGAGTTCGGGCACGGGCTCGGCTACACCCACTGGACCCTCGACACAGCCGAGGCCCCCGGCACCGCGGTACCCGGCGCCGTCGTGCCCCTCACCGTGACCCTGTCCAACACCGGCACCCGCGCCGGCAAGCAAGTGGTGCAGGTCTACGCCGAACGGCCCGGCTCCGTCGTGGACCGCCCCGTGCGCTGGCTCGTCGCCTCCACCCCCGTGTGGGCCGGACCCGGCGAAACCGTCACCGCAACCCTGAATGTGCCTACCCGGCTGCTGGCCTACTGGGACAACGGCTGGAGCTACGAACCCGGGGACTACCGCCTGCGCATCGGCACCTCAGTCAACGAGCTACCGCTGTCCGTGAACTTGGAGCTGGGCGCCTAGGAGGCTGCTGAACAGCGCGGTAGTGGGCGCGCGTGTCTTGCTTGATCTTACGATCACGGGCGTCGTTGTTGTTGGAGTTCATCTCAATCGCTAATCCGGGCATCGCATCCCACGTCTGCAAGCCCTGTCGTTAGAGAGAGATCTCTATCCAGGAGGTGCTTCATTTCTGGATCTGTGGCAGTTATCTTCAGTGCCTTTGTCACGTGGGGACTCAGACTCAGAGAAAGGCCGACCGTCCAGCCTACCTCTAGTAGGCAGGACGCAAATTGGTGCCTGCCGAGCTTTGGTCGCCGCTGGGACCGGGAGCGGCGGGCGGCAGCTGCAGACGTTGATACAGCCTCGCGCGCTTCAGGCCGATCTTGGCCGCTATTTCACGGATAGTGGAACCATCAGCTCGCAGAAGGCCGGCGCGTACCAGTTGCGCAGGATCGACGACGTACGGCCGACCGGTTCGCCGGCCGTGGGCCGCGGCCTCAGCGCAGGCATGAGCCCGATGCTTCGAATCGGCCGGGCTTCGCCTAACAGCACTTGAGTCGAGTTGCGAAGAGTCCCATTTCGAACGCGACGGCGCCTGGGTGGCAGAGGTCACCGGCATGCTCGAGCTCTCCACCTGGCCCAAAGGCCTGCGGGTCATCGTCCGCAAGGAAATCCCGCACCCGGGCGCCCAACTGCGCATCACGGACCTCGACGGATGAGATACACGGCGTTCGCGACCAACCAGGCCCGCGGCCAACTCGCCGACCTTGAAGTCAGGCACCGGCTGCGGGCCCGCTGCGAGGACCGGATCCGGGGCGCCAAGGACACCGGCCTTCAAAACCTTCCCCTGCATTCCTTCGCCGCGAACACGCTCTGGTGCCATCTGGTCATGCTCGCGGCCGAACTCACCGCATGGACACAATTGCTCGCCTCCACCGGAACGAAGGTCCGGCGGTGGGAACCCAAAAAGCTCCGCGCGAGAGTCTTCGAGATCGCCGGGAAAATCAGCCGCCACGCCCGCCAGGTCATCGTGCATCTGGCCTCCACGGCCCCCGAAACGTCCCTGCTGATCAAGGGCCTCGCCAGGCTGCGGGCCCTTACCCCGCCATAGCCGGAAACCGGCCGGACGACAGCGAATCAAAAGGACGCAAGAACACCAAAACGGGCGGCAGTGGAACCGCCCGCGACCAGCCGCCACCGGTCAGCGGCCGCCCTGTCACACCTTCATGCCAGAATCGACCACGTCAGGCAGCCAGTAAGCCCTGACCCCGCCGAAATCCTGCCTCGTGAAAGATCGAGGCTAGAGACCTCAAACACTGCATAGCCAACGAAAAGCAGCCCCGACGCGAGCCTGAAGCCGCTGTTGCCACGCCGAGAGCTTGTTTCATCTGCAACGCAGCCAAGCCGATGTTGGTCTTTTCCAATGAGTTGGGGAAATAGGCCATTGCCAGGATGGGCAGCAGCCGCAGCATGACCTTTCGGATGGTCCGCGCTTTCCATCCGCGGACAAGTCCTGGAATTGCGGCGATCGCCTCTGCCGCTGTATTGCGTGTCTCAGTCACGCGTCACTCCTGCGTGTCATGGCCTACATTCGAGGCCTTGGAGGTATCCGAAAATGCCGTTCTTGATTGGTGCGGCAGGGCTCGTCCCACCGGCCGGCACGGAAACCCGGGACCCTCCCACCAGGCGGAGGCGGCACGGCATCCCCTTGCTCGGCAGTTCCGAAAGTTCGAGGGGCGTTGAAGGGACCGGCTCCTCCTGGCGAGCGACGGATTTCTTCATTGGACTCGAGACTGTGTCATCGCAGACGGCAGACCGCCGGCGCTATTTGTTGACGGACCCGAACCGCTATTCCACGAATGCTGCATGTTCAGCCAGGAAGAAAGTGCTGCAGACCATGGAGGCGTGCAGTTCGGACTTAGCCGGACTGCACGCCTCCATCGTAAATTCCGCCGACTACTCCGCTGAAGCGAGGACGAAGTCGTAGGAGACCTCGCGGCCAGTGCCGTCCGCTTTGTCCTTCGGTTCGAGAACGAGCTCTGGTTTGACGGCTGAGGCTATGTCGTCCGAGAGGTGCTCGTCCGCTGTGAAGTACAGCTGGGTGGTGATGAGCTGGTATCCGGGCGCGCTGACTTTGAGGTGGAGGTGCGCGGGACGCCAGGCATGCCAGCCGGCGGAGGCGATGAGCTGGCCGCAGGCGCCGTCTGTGGGGATTTGGTAGGGCGCGGGTTGCACGGTGTTGATTTGGTAGACGCCTTCGGAGTTGGCGAGGACTGTGCCGCGAAGGTTCCATTCGGGAAGGCCCGGGGCGAATTGCGAGTAGAAGCCGAGGTCGTCCGCGTGCCAGATTTCGACGCTGGCGCCCGCGAGGGGTTCACCGTTGACGCCTGTGACGCGGCCTTGGAACAGCAACGGGGTGCCGGACTCGTCGTCGCGCATTGGAAGCATTGCCGGGGTCTCTAGAACAGGCGAACCCGGAACATAGTAGGGGCCTTCGATTGTTCCTTTGCTGCCTTCCCGGTCCGCGTTGGCGACTTCTTCGACGGCGTGTTCAATCCAGACGTCCAGGAAGAGCGGCCATTCGCCGTCTTCTCCTACCCTGATGAGCCAGGATTTCAGGGCGTTGTATTCGTCGTAGGTGACCTTTTCTTCCGTCACGGTGTTTACCAAGGCTTTGATGGCGCGTGAGGCGAGCACGTTGATGCGTTCGGGGCTAACTTCGGCGGCCACGGACTTGTCCGAGCGGAAGCGTTCGGTGGCGTTGGCGCCGGACGCGGCGGCTGTTGCGGTGATTTCGACAGACATGGGTTTGTCCTTTCATTGTCATTCCGACTCTGCAGTGAGGCGGTAGTAGCAGGGGTGGGTCAATCGAGGTCGTCAGGAGATCGACGACGGGTGTTTCGCGAGTGCAGTGACCTGGACGTCCATATAGGGGAACAGCGGAAGGCTCTGTAGAAGCTCGTGTAGCTCGTCGTTGCTTTCGACGTCGAAGATCGAGTAATTGGCGTATTGCCCCACGACCCGCCATAGGTGTGGCCATCGGCCGTCGCGTTGGAGGCCTTGTGAGTAGGCCTTTTCTTCTGCCTTGATGGCTGTGGCCTGATCTTCGGGCATATTGGCGGGGAGGTTGACGTCCATTCGGACCAGGTACAGCACGATGCTCCTTTGCATTCGGGGGATGGGTGGGCAGCCCCAGCCGGCTATTTGTCTTGCCGGTAGCGTGCGAGCTTGTGCTCGTCGATGTCAGCTCCGACGCCGGGGACGTCCCGGACACGGATTCGGCCGTCCTGGATGACTATCGGCTCGGCAAGGAGATCATCGAACATGTCAAGGAAATTGGAGAGTTCACCGGCACGCCGCGAGGTGGCCTCGTGCGCGGCGCCGAAGGTTACGGTGGCGATCGTTCCCAGCTGCGTGTCGATCTGGTTTCCCATCACGACGTCGACGCCCAGTCCGGTGCATAGGCCAAGGATTTGCTGTGCTTCGGTGAAGCCGCTGCGCGCGGTTTTGATGCTGATGGCGTTGCATCCCCCGGAGAGCAGCTCACGGGAGGCGTCTCCGGCGGTGGGGACGCTTTCATCGCCGACCACGGGTATGGGAGATTTCTCCACGAGCCGGCGGCGGCTCAGACCTTCCTTGACGTCGCATGGTTCTTCCAGGAGGGACAGTCCCAGGCCGTCCGTGCGGCGCAGGACTTCGAGGGCTTCGTTGGCGGTCCAGCCCCGATTGGCGTCGAGGTACAGTTCGGTGTCCGGGTCCAGCCCGGCGCGCAGTACGCGGCATGCTTCGATGTCCAGCGACAGGGGGCGGCGCCCGACTTTGAGCTTGAAGGTGTTGATGCCGAACTCGCGCTGGAATCGTAGGGCCTCGTCCAGCAGTTTCTGCGCCGGTTGGAAGCCGAGCATGTGGCTGACTGCCATGGAGTCCGTGAAGCCGCCCAGCAGCCTGCTGACCGGAGTTCCCGTGGCTTTGCCGATGATGTCCCAGAGGGCGATGTCCAGACTGCCTTTGGCCACCTGGTTATGGACTGTCCGGGCGAGGATCTGGTGGATCTTCCCGCGGTCCATCGGGTCGAGCCCGGTAACGGCGGGAGCGAAGATCTTGGTGACCACCGAGACGATGGAATCCTGCGTCTCACCGTAGGTGAACGGGCGGGGTGGTGCGTCCGCCGTGCCTACCAATCCGTCGTCGGTGTGGACCCGGATGAGGACGTGCTCGGCGTCGGACACCCGCCCGCTGGCGAACTCCAAAGGCTTGGAGTAGGGGATCGAATAAGGGATCGCCTCTATGCGCTCAATCTTCACGGGGTGCCTTCGGAAATTGGAATGGTCGGTCACGAAGGCGATGCCTTCCCTCAATATCCTTACGTCGAATTCCGTGCCTGAAAATGCGAGGAAACACAGCCCGGCGTAAAGCTTTATGCCCTTCCGAGGTAAGGAAATCCCCCATAGCCTGCTGATAAACAACGTGAAAGGAGAACGCCCGATGGCCCATCCCACAAAACATGACCGGATGTTTCTGACCTGCTATGCGGACACCTTCGGTTACGGCTGGCACCACGTCGATCTGTTCGTCCACGACGAGAACGACCTGGAAGTGAACTGGGTTCACTGGCAAGTGGACCTGGACGGACCGGAGGCAGCCGACGCGGTAACCGCCCGGGTTGAGCCTCAGCTCAAACGGGTGTCCGAATGGAGGCATGGAATCAGCGCGAACGGTACCGAGTACTGGACTGCCGACGCTGCGTGGGCTTGATTCCGAGGCGCAACCAGGGTGTGACCGAGCTATGAGGAAGGTCCCGTTTGGAAATCCAAACGGGACCTTCCTCACGGATCTGTTGGGCTATCGGTCGGCCAGCGAAGCTTCAAGCTGCTCCGCGATGGAGAAAAGGCGGTGTTCGCGGTCAGGGGCTCCGATGAGCTGAATGCCGAGAGGCATTCCCGCGGAGTCCTTAAGACCGGGGACGGTGATGACCGGTAGGCCCAATGCCTGCCAGGGCCGGCTGAGAACTGGAGTGCCGGTAGCTTCGGTGCCGACCGGGGCGGCGCCCAGCGCGGCCGGGCCGAGGATCGCGTCGAAATTTTCGAGGGCTGACGCCACCGATCTGCGGGCGCCGGCAATCCGGAGAAGCGCTGCCGCATAGTCCGCCTCCGATGTGTCGGCGCCGCTGGACAACAATTCGGCCAGCGGGATGCTTAGAAGGTCTGACCTTTGCAGCTCCCAGGCGCGCTCGCGGGCTGCTTCGAAGGCCATGACGGTGGCGTGGTCGCGGGCCAACTGTCGGACGACATCATGATCGGTCCACTGTCTGCAGTGGGCGCCTTCGCGGTCCAAGGCGACGGCGGCCAGCTCGACGGCGGCTGCCATGTCCGTGGAGATCTCGCCCAGGCTGCTGCCGTTCCACAGCAGGAGGCGCGGGGAATCGCCGTCGATTGTGTTCGCCGATGGCGGTGCCATGGGGGTCAGGGCGCTCCAGACTAGATGAAGATCAGCCACAGTCCGCGCCAGGAACCCGAGGGAGTCCAGAGAGGGGCTCAGTCCGGTGACGCCGCTCATGGAGAACTGTCCCTTGGCGGCGACGAACCCTGCGACCCCGCAGAAAGAAGCGGGTCGCGTGAGGGATCCTGCTGTCTGCGTTCCAATGGCCAACGGGATCATCCCAGCGGCCACGGCGGCCGCTGATCCGCTGGATGAGCCGCCGGGGGTGTGGGCCGGATTGGCAGGGTTGCGCGTGGGGCCGGGAGCGAAGTAGCCGAACTCGGTGGTGACGGTCTTGCCCATGACCACGGCATCTGCCTGCCGGAGAAGCTTCACGCAGTCGGCATCCGCGACAGCCGGTTCGCCACCGCGTAGTACGCTGCCGCAGCGGGTCGCCAGCCCTTGGACGTCGATGAGGTCCTTGATGCCGACCGGTATTCCCCAAAGCGGACCGCGTGCGCCTGCCGCCCGTCCCAGGTCTCGGGCAGCGGTGCGGGCACCGGCCGTGTCGATTTCCACCCAAGCCCGGATCTCGGGTTCCGCGGCCTGCGTACGCTGCAAGGCCTGCTCGACGGCGGCGCTTGGCGTCACTGCGCCGGAAGACAGGGCCTCTGAGAGCTCAAGGAGCGAGCCGCCCGACCTCAAGCGACGAGCTCCTGTGTTACGGAAAGGCGATGAAACTGCCTCTTGAAGTAGATGAGGCTGTCACGCTCCTCCTGGACCTCAACACGGTCCACCTGGACGAAGATTACTGAGTGCGATCCCTGGACAGAGCGGCCGCTGATCCGGCCCACGATCTTGACCAGCGCGTCACGCAGCACGGGAACGGCTTCGGCGCCCTCTTCCCAGATATCCCAGCCGAAGCGTTCCTCCATGGGAACGCGTGTTGCTCCGGAGAAGTGCCGGGCGAGCTCCTCGTGTTCGCCGCTGAGGACGTTGATGCACACCTCGCCATTGCTGTTGAAGATATCGTGTGTGGCGCTGTTCTGGTTGACGCAAACCAAGACCGTGGGCGGGGAGTCCGTGACGGAGCAGACGGCGCTGACTGTAATTCCCACGCGCCCGTGAGGACCAGCGGTGGTCACTACGTTCACAGCCGCAGGCAGATACGCCATGGCAGACCGGAAATCTTTCTGGATTTGCGTGAGTTCAGGCATTTCTCTTCTCCAACTGTCGTGACCATTAATTCTGATCAATCCATTAACCCTTGTGATAAGAATCTATGGCGGACTGGACTTAATGGGTATTGCGATTTGTTCCACACAATTTCAGAACTCGCTTTAGCGTTGTAGGTAGTTTCCTTAGCGTGTTATTGATTGACGGCCATGCCGTGGACTCGATACCGTCGAGTTTCCCCCTACTACACCCCAGGCAGTGCAAGGTCCCCCACATGGATTCACCAGAAGCCCTCGTTTACATCGTCGACGACGACCAGGAGCTGTGTGCCTCTTTGGCCTGGCTGCTTGATTCCGTCAGCATCCAGTCCCGTAGCTTCTATGACGTAGCGTCGTTCCTGGCTCAGTATGACCCCGACATCCCGTCGTGCCTGGTTCTGGATGTCCGGATGCCGAGGACCGGCGGGTTTCAATTGCAGGAGACCTTGAACCAGATCGCTTCGCCTATCCCCATTATTTTTGTGTCCGCTCACGGAGACATCCGCATGTCAGTGAAAGCGCTGCGCCAAGGGGCAGTCAATTTCCTGGAGAAGCCGTACGACCCACAGCACATGCTAGATGTGGTGCAGGAAACGCTCGAACTCGCACGCGCGCGCTTTGAATCCGACCGCGGACGGCGGGAAATTGAGCAACGGATCGCAGGGCTGACGCCCCGCGAACGGGAGATTCTAGCCCTCGTTATCGACGGTCTGCCGAGCCAGAACATCGCCAGGAAGTTGGGGACTAGCGTGAAGACCATTGACGTCCACCGCACGAGAATCAAGGCGAAGACCGGAGCTGACAGTATCGCCACACTGGTCCGGGACATTCTGCAAAACAACGTCAGGGTCGCCTGAGGTCGAAGCCGGGCCTCGTGGGGTCTGGACGAACGAAGGAGCCCCGTGGCCGATCTGGATGGATCGACCACGGGGCTCTTCTGCGAAAGTCGGCACTCCTGCTTTCAGAGGAGCTCCAGGAGCAGCCTGGGGGACTTTGACCGTGAGACGCAAGCGGCGATTTGGTCGTTGGCCTTCTTTTCGCTGCTTGACATGCACTGGTCCCGGTGGTCCGGTTCGCCCTTGAGTACCCCCATGATGCACGTGCCGCAGATCCCTTCCTGGCAGGACGTGTCCACTTCGACCCCGTTGTTGGCGAGGACTTGCACGATGGACTGACCAACGGGGACCTCGTAAACCTCGTCGTCCAGCTCAATTTCGAAGGGAGCATCAGAATCGGTATCGAAGGGCTCGCCGGCCTGGAAGTGCTCGATATGGACATTGTCCTCGGGAATCATCGCAGTCGCGCTGTCCCGTACACGCTCCATGAAGCCCTGGGGCCCGCAGGTATACACGTGCGAGGCGGCGCTGAGGCCCGCGAATGCGCCGTCCAGCATGGCCGGGTGCTGGTCACGCTGCAGCCCGAAGTGGAAGTGGACGCGTTCGCCGAAACCGCTTCGCTTCTCAAGGAGTTCGCAGAACGCGGCTTCTTCGCGGGACCGGGCAAAGTAGTGCAGCTCGAAATCTTCTCCTCTCCGGTGCAGGTGGTAGGCGATGCTGATCATCGGGGTGACGCCGATGCCGGCCGCCACCAGGATGTGCCGGTCGGCGCCCCCGGCGACGGATAGGAGGTTGCGCGGTGCGCTGATCTCGAGCTCGTGACCGACCTCGACGTGGTCGTGGAGGGCCTGGGAACCACCCCGTGACTCCGGCTCCAGCTTGACTGCAACCACGCAGTCGTCAAGATCGTCCGGTGGACTGCACAGCGAGTACTGCCTGACAACGGCGGTCGGGCCGACGACGTCGATATGCGCCCCCGCAGGATAGGGATCGAACGGTGCCCCGTCCGCACGTTGGAGGCGGAAGGACTTGATGTTGCTTGTCTCCTCCAGTACTTCAGCCACGCGTACCTTGAACATGCCCATGGGGCAACGCTCCTTTCTTCTCTCAGCTTGTAAATGGGCCAGCCGGCGCTAGCGCATGTAGAGGCCGCCGTTGATGTCCCAGCAGGCTCCCGTGACGGAGGATGCGCCGGGGGAGGCCAGGAGGGCCACGGTGTCTGCGATGAACTCGGCGTCTCCGAAGCGGCCTACCGGAATGTTGGCCTTGATGGTGTCCAACTTGTCCGGGTCGACAGTTTCATAGACCACCGGCAGGTCTAGCGGCCCGGGGGATACGGCGTTGACGGTGACGCCCGAGGATGCGAACTCCCGGGCGAACACCTTGGTCAGGGTGGAGACACCGCCCTTGGAGGCTGCGTAGTGGGCTCCCGTGGCGGTGCCGCCGTTGTGGCCCGCCAGGGAGTGGATGTTGATGATCCGACCGAAGCCGCGGTCCCGGAAATGCGGACCGAACACCTGACAGCCGAGGAAAGTGCCGTTGAGGTTGATCTCAACATTCGCGGAGAACTCCTCCGGAGTGATCTCCAGCAAAGGCGCGACTTGGGAACGTCCGGCATTGTTCACCAGCACATCCGTGCCGCCCCACTTTTCAACAAGGAGGTCCCTAACGGCCTCGAAGTCGGCCTTTTTCCGGACATCCAGGGCGCCGGCCCAAACGGTTTCCCCGGCGGGGTCCAGGCTGTCCGCGATGGGTTGTACGGAGGCAGCGCTGGTGCCGGTGATGGCCACCCTGAAACCTTCCTTGTGCAGCTTGCGGGCGATGACTTCACCGAGACCGCGAGCGGCGCCGGTGACCAGTGCGACATGGTTCACTGTGGATCCTGCGTTCATGGTGGGTCCTAGAGGAGGAAGCCGGAGGCGTTGACGGCGGAATCGGAGTTGACCAGCCGGATGAGTTTGAGCTCGATCCGGGCATCGTCGCCGGTGAAGCGGATGCGGTGTGTGAGGTCGGCCCCGAGCATCTGGAACTTGTCGCGCTTGAAGCCCACCAGGACCTGCGCAGAGCGCAGGGTGACGGTGTCCGCGGTGATCTCTTCCACGGTGAAGCGGGAGACGGTTCGTGAGGTGCGGGCGGCGGCGACGGCGGACATCGAGTAGCCCTGCACGAGGCGGGTGACGCGCATGTGGCGCATCCGCGCGTCGTCGTACACCATGTTCAGGGACGATTCGAAGTCCTCGGTGTCCGGGTCGACAGGGATGACGTACTTGGCGTCGTCCGTGTAGAGAGTCTGCCAGGATTCGTAGTCCTTGTCGTCCAGCAGCTGGGCCTCACGCCAGATCAGCTCGATGGCACGGCCCACGAGGGGATCGGCGAGCCGAGCGAGTCCCAACTCGTAGCGCTCGGGCGCCGGGCGGTTGTCGATCGCCACAACTTCTTCGGCGGTATCAGTTTTCATCGCTCATCATCCTTTTCCACATTTCGTACGATTCGCGCATGCCGGTTTCGTCCGTCACATGCGAGGTCTTCCAGCCTTCATCCACGGTCACCTCACGTCCCAAGCCACGGTTGACCAGGATCGGCATGTCTGGGTTTGCCACGGCGCCGCGCTGAACCCGGTCCCAGGCCTCGGAGTCGTCCGAGGTACCGAAGCCGAACGGCCCCTGGAAGTGCTCGTGGATCCGCAGGCGCTCGCGGTTCACGCTCTCCGGGCCGCCGTCCAGGCCGAGCGCCATGTGCTGGATTTCCGTCTCGTTGACGGAGATGGGGCGCAGGACCCGGAAGAAGGACATGGAGAGCGAGAGGTTGGGGAACAGGTTCAGGTTGTAGCCCGCGCCGTGCATGGAGCGAACGATGCGGCGGACCTGGTCCGTCGGCATGGTTTCGGAAAGCTCATCGATGATGTGGCGGAAGCGCTCCTGCAGTTCCTCGGTGCCGTCGTCCTCTTCCAAGTCCACGTGTTCGGGGACCATGATGGCGACGCTGTGCCCGTTGCCGAGGGAGTGGGTCACTGCCTTCTCGTCGGTCATGAAGGACAGCATGTCCGCGGTTTCGGCGTCCACGGAGGCCATCCAGGAGCGGTGGACGATGGGGAAGTGGTAGCCGTCGGTGGTGTTTTCGAGCTGGATCTTCCAGTTGCCGTTGAAGCGGAATTTGTGCTCGCCCTGGACCTTGACGGGGAAGCCGGCGCCCTGCTTCATGAAGCGGTCGATCCAGATTTTCGCATCGCCTAGGAAGTCCGTGAGGGGCTCGATGTCGGACTTGAAGCTGGCGAAAATGAGTCCGTTGTAGCTTTCCACGCGCAGGCGCTGCAGGGGCAGGTCGCGCTTCTCGGTGACGCCCTCGTAGCCGTCCGGGTAGGGGATGCCGCGCAGGTTGCCTTCGAGGGAGTAGGACCAGGAGTGATAGGGGCAGGTGAAGCCGTTCGCCTTGCCCTTGGGGACCTCGCAGACACTCGCGCCACGGTGGCGGCAGCGGTTAAGCAGGACGTTGAAGTTGCCCTTGCGGTCACGGTTGACGATGACCGGCTGAAGGCCGATGTGTGACATCTTGAAGCTGCCTGCCTCCGGGATCTCACTTTCGTGGGCTACCCAGACCCAGGTGTTGTAGAAGATCTTTTCCATCTCCCAGTCGAAGATCTCCGGATCGGTGTAGAGCTGCGCGGCGACCCGGTCGTCTGCAGCCAGGCTGGCGAACCCGCCGGCCCTTTCTGAAGTTGGTGAAGTCATGGGGTGCTCCTTGGTGGTTTTCTCGGTGCTATGCATGGAGTGGGTGGACGAGACCGGCGGTAAACAGCTTCTCGGTGCGGAAATGACAGATCCGGGCCGTTCCGTCGCCGAGCTCGAAATCGACCGTGAGGCGGGCCGAGATCAGTTCCGTCCCGCCGCCGTCGTACTCCGAAATCTGCTGCATGATCCACTGGCCGCTGGCGGTGTCGCCGGCGCCGGCGCCGGCGGCAGCGACGCGGCCGTTGCCGAGCAGATGGACATTGCGGTTGAAGTGCGACGACGGCGGAAGAAAGTCCGCCAGCATCGCGAGGACCGCGGAACGGCCCTCCAGACGTCCGAATTTCCCCGTGTATTCGGGGCCGATGCCTTCCCAGACCGCATGCTCGGTGAACAGCGAAGCCATGTCGTCCCACGGGAAGGACGGGCGCGGGACGTCGCACAGGTCCAGGTAGCGGGAGAGCGTGGCGCGTGCCGCTTCCTGGATCTCGAGCACGGCCAAGCGTTCGGCCAAGGTGGCTGCGGTGTCGTGTTCCATGTGGCTAGCCAGCCGTTTCGACGTCGTCGCGGATGGTCAGGGCTCGTCCGATGCGTGCCTCGATCTTGGCGTACCGCCAGAGGGCGTACTCGCCCACCATCGTCGTGCGGAAGAGGTTGCACGCAGCCTTGACAGTCTCCTGGGTATCGACGTCGGCCAGGATGTAGCACGTCCACGGCCAGCCGTCCGATGGTCCCACCAGGTGGGAATCGTCATCCATGTTGCCGATAACGTCGACGCCGGGCATGCGCGCCATGTCGGCCATCATCCCTGAGAAGGCAGTCCAGACAACGCCGATTTCGCTCTTGGGTAGATCGAAGAAGTTCTGGTTTATACCGATGCAGAACAGTACGCGCAGTGGCGTCGCGGTGGCGGTTTCGCTCATGTCAGCTCCTTGAGTCCTGTGTCAGATGAACGCTGGGATCGACGGCGGGACGTCCATCAGGACGGCCCCGGCGCCGTCGTAGATCCCGTCGCCGAGGAACGCATGCTGGGTGACCACCGAGGCGTCCCGCAGGTAACGCTGCATCGGGTTGGAGTCGTAGATGGCCGCTGTTCCGGAGAGCGTGTAGGCAGTGTGCACTGCCTTGGCACCGACCCGGGCCACGTGGGTGGACGCCAGGCGCAACAGCGCTTTTTGCTTGTCCGTCGCCGGGTCGCCGGCCTCCACCGTGGCATACACCTCGTCCGAAATCTCGTAGAAGAACGCGCGTGCAGAGCGGAGCTCGGCTTCGGCCTTGGCAACATCCATGCGGTAGTAGGCCCTGTCGGCAAGCTTGGGGGCACCGGTAATGCCGGTGCGCCCGCTCCCGGTGCTGATTGCATAGTCCAGGGCTGCGCGGCCTGCGCCGAGATTGACGACGGCGAGTACCTGGGCCGCGTAGGCAATCGCGGGGTAGCGGTACAACGGCTCGTCAACGGTGGGCTCGCCGCCACGGACAAAGGTCCATTCGTCCCTCACCACCTGGGCGTTGACCCGCAGGTCATGGCTGCCAGTGCCATTGAGGCCGATGACATCCCAGTTCTCAACTATCTCGACTTGCTCAGGACGCAGGAGGGCCGTCAGGGGCTTGCCGTCCGTGCGTTCATTGCCCACCAGGCCAACGCCGAGGATGTCGGCGCCTTTGCAGCCACTGGAGAACTTCCATTCACCCGCTACATTCCAGCCACCGTCGACGCGTTCGGCTTTCTGGAGAGGAAACAAGCCCCCGGCAAACGCCACATCGGGACCGTCGGCGTACAGCTCGGCCTGGGTGTCCAAGGGGAGGGCAGCCAGGTAGACGGAGGAGCCAAAGCTTGCTACCCAGCCGGCCGAAGCATCCACGGCCGAAATTTGCTCGATGATCCGGAGGAACTGGCTCGGCGGAAGAGCATCGCCCCCGAAGCGTCGCGGAGTTGCTGCACGGTGGATGCCCAGCTTCTTGAATTCCGAGATGATGTCCCTGGGGACAAATCTATTCTCCCCGAATTCCTCCCGGCGCCGGGCAATGAGCTTGAGCACGTCGTCGAGCGTGGATTGCGGAGCCCTAGCCAGAACGTCGGTCATCGAATTTCTCCAATCGGTACTACTGACAAATTGTTTCTGGATTAAAGCTATTTGCGGGGGCAGTTGCCTTCAATCGGTGATTCGTAGCCGTAAACCAAGGAAATGCCAGTGAAGAGTAAGGGAAATACCTATGCGGGAAATGCCGTCCGCGCGCTAAAATCGTGTGTGCCTATTTCCCTGCCGGGCGAACCTGCGGGCCCCGCCGCCGAGGATTATGAACGTCTTGTCCAGTCGCTGAGTTACTGCATCCTGATCCATGACGCGGTCACCAAGGACATCCTCTGGGCCAACCAGGCTGCCTGCGACATGCTGGGCTTCACCTTGGAGGAATTGAAACCGCTCAAGGCACCGGACATGAGCAGCGCGGATTCCCGATTCCGCCGCTCGGTGGGCGTGCAATGGCTTCAGGATGCGGCCGACCACGGAATCAGCAGAACCGAGTGGATGTACCGGTCCAAGACGGGGCGGGAATTCCTGACCGAAGCCATTGCAGTCCGGGTCGGCCTGACAGCCGGCGAGGCCATCATGGTTCAGTTCCGGGACATCGAAAAAGAAGAGTCCCTGAAATCGGAGCTACAGAGGACAGAGGGGCGTTTGCAGGCATTCCTGCGGCGCATGGCCGAGGGTATTCTCGTGCTGGACAGGGATGGCCGGATCACTTTCGCCAGTGCAGCAGCAGCGGGTCAGCTGGGGCACGTAGTGGACGAATTGCTGGGGGAGAATTTCGTTGAACTCTGCGCCGTCTCCTCCAGGCCTGCCCTGGAGAAAGCCCTGGCCAGGGATCCTGCTGACGGATCCTCCTCGAGTCTGCGCGTCGAAGTTGCGCATCCCGACGGTGCCAACAAATGGTTCGGAGTCAGCTGCCAGTACCTAGCACTTGAAAAGGACCTCACTGGTGCCATGTTGCTGCTCCAGGACATCACGGAGCAGGTTGCGGCCGAAGAAGAGCATCGGCGGGACCTTGAGCACTTGAATTACCTGGGACGGTACAACGCGATGGGTGACATGGCCATGGCGATCGCCCACGAGCTCGGCCAACCACTTGCGGCAGCAACGAACTTCGTGGAAGGAGTATCCCGTCGAGTAAGGGACCCCGAGAGTAGCATCAATGATCTTATTTATGGGCTGGATAATGCTCGGCTGCAAATCGACCGGGCAAACCAGATCGTGAAGAGCCTGCGCGATTTCGTCGTGCAGCTGGAGCATTCCGAACAAGTGGTGGACCTGAATGAAATCGTCAGGGATTGCCTGTACTTCATTCGGTTGCGGGCTGATCAACACGAGGTGGAATTGCAGCTGGTCATGAGCGAGAACCCGATCTGGATCCGCTGCGAGAAAGTCCTCACGGGGCAGGTGATCCTGAACCTTTGCCACAATGCCATCGACGAGATGTCTGGGTGGCCGCAGCGCGAGCGGCACGTCGTCATCACGACGTACGCTACCGAGAATGCCGGTGTTTTCCGAGTGGCTGATCGCGGCAAAGGCCTGTCCCACATCCCGGATGGCCGCATTTTCGACGGAGCTTTCACCTCGAAGTCCACGGGAAGCGGCATTGGCCTAGCTCTCAGCCACCGCATTATCACGCGTCAGCACGGCAGAATCTACGCCGTGGAAAATGAGTCCAGGGGTGCCTCGTTCACGTTCGAATTGCCTTTGGCCAGAGACTTTGGCGCATGAGGTGACAGCCAGTCGGCCGATTTTTGGGATTCAACGGCATGGACCCTTGAGCAGTGGGGCGCTCAAGGGTCCATGACGTCGGGTTTACGTTTGAGATGCTCGTTGGGTCCTGATGCCTACGGACCCGCTACTTGGATGAGGGAGTTTTTGGCGGCAGAACTTTCCTCGACCGCGGCCAGGATGCGTTGGACGGACAGGCCGTCGTCGAATGACGGCGAGGGCTCGGTGCCGTTTCCAATCGCAATGAGGAAGTCGCGGATTTGGTGGGTAAAGGTGTGTTCCCAGCCGATGATGTGACCTTGCGGCCACCAGGCGTGCATATAGGGGTGTTCGGGTTCGGTGACGAGGATGCGGCTGAAACCTTGTTCCCTGACGGGAACGGTGGCATCGAGGAAATTGAGTTCGTTGAGTTTTTCGAGGTCGAAAAGCAGGGCACCCTTGTCCCCATAGATTTCGAGCTTGAGGGAGTTCTTCCGCCCGGTCGCCATACGTGAGGCTTCCACAGAAGCGATTACTCCAGAGGCGAGGGTCAGGGAGGCCCATGCGGCGTCGTCGACTGTTACATCTTCGGGACCGTTCATTCCCGGGCGACTGTCCACGAAGGTGTGCAGTCGCCCGGACACTTCGGTGACGGAATCGCCGAGCAGGAACAGAACTTGATCGATGGCGTGGGAGGCGATGTCGCCCAGGGCTCCGGATCCGGCGGTTTCCTTGCTGAGGCGCCAGGTCATGGGGGATCGCTCATCGCCAAGCCAGTCCTGCAGGTAGGCAGCGCGAACATGCCAGACCGTGCCGAGCCTGCCTTCGGCGATCAGTTCTTTCGCGAGGGCCAGTGCGGGGACGCGGCGGTAGTTGAAGCCGATCATGGAGCGCAGGCCGCGGTCGCGGGCCGTGCGCGCGGCCGCGGCCATGGCTTCGGCTTCGGCCAGGGTGTTTGCCAGGGGTTTTTCGACGAGGACGTGCTTGCCGGCTTCGAGGGCGGCGATGGCGATTTCGGCGTGCATCCAGCCCGGCGTGCAGATGTCGACGATGTCGACGTCGTCCCGGGCGATCACTTCGCGCCAGTCCGTGGCAGCCTCGGCCCAGCCGTACCTGGCCGCGGCCTGGGTAACCTGTCCCGGATCCCTGCCTACGAGTACTTTTTGTTCGAAGGCCGGGACGTCGAAGAAGCTGGCAGCGTTTCGCCACGCGTTCGAGTGTGCCTTGCCCATGAAGGCGTATCCGATGGCGGCTACTCTCAGCGGCGAGGGCGACTGACGGTTGGAACCATGTTCCGTGCCATTCATGAGGCGGGGTTTTCGAATGGACCGGCCACGTGCAGCTTGGCGCTGAACTTTTGGCGGGCGGCACGGCGGCTTGCCTGGCGGGCAGGGTCGGGAACAGGCGCGGCCAGCAGCAGCTTCTGCGTGTAGGCCTCCTTCGGCTGAGTGGTGACCCTGGCTGCGTCTCCGGTTTCGATGATTTCTCCCTTGTACATGACCGCAACACGATGGCTGATGTATCGCACCACTGAGAGGTCATGGGTCACAAAGAGGTACGAAACCCCCGTGCGCTCCTGGATTTCGATAAACAGGTCCAGGACACGTGACTGGTTCGAAAGGTCGAGTGCGCTGACGGGCTCGTCGCAGACGATCAGGCGCGGATCCCGGCACAGTGCGCGGGCGATGGCGATACGCTGACGTTGTCCGCCGGAGAATTCCCGGGGCAGCCGGTTTGATGCGTCCCGTGGAAGATGGACCTGTTCAAGCAGGTCCTTCACCCGTTGTTCGGCCTGAGCCCGCCCGGTGCCTGCGGTAAGCAAGGGCTCGGTGAGGATGTCAAGCACGGTGAGCGCCGGATTGAGCGACGTGTAAGGGTCTTGGAACACGACCTGGATTTCGTCGCTGAGGGTTCGCCGCTGCTTGCGGTTCATGGCCGAGATGACTTGGCCGTCGTAGCGGATGAGTCCGCTGGTAACCGGTGCAAGTCCGAGGACTGCCCGTCCGAGGGTGGTCTTTCCCGAGCCTGATTCACCCACCAATCCCACGGTTTCGCCCGCCTGTATGTCGAGCGAGACCCCCTTGAGGGCCAGGAAATCGGGGCTGCGCCATTTTTTGGATGGGTATTGGACTGTTACATTCTCAATGCTCAGCAACGGACCGTCGGATCCATTATGTGATTCTTCCGGGGCTTCAACAGCGGCGATCATGTCACTTCCCATCAGGCGGTTTGTGCCCTTTTAGGCAACTTCGGCGTGCTTTTCAAAGGGGACCTCGGCTTGGCGTCCTCCAAAGTGGATGACAGCAGCATCCGGGTGTACGTGTCCTGCGGGTCCGAGAAGAGGTCCTGGACGGAGGCAGTTTCAACGATTTTCCCGGTATGCATGACGGCCACGCGATCACAGATGTCGGCAACCACGCCGAAATCGTGGGTCACGAGGATGACGCCCATGTTGCGTTCCGCCTGCAGGGACCGGATCAGGTCGAGTATTTCGGCCTGGACCGTGACGTCCAAAGCGGTAGTCGGCTCGTCCGCGATCAGCAGATCCGGATCACAGGAAATCGCGCCGGCGATGAGTACGCGCTGTGCCATACCTCCGGATATTTGATGCGGGTACGAGGAGTAAACCCGGGCAGGGTCGTTGATGCCGACGCGTTCAAGGAGATCGAGCAGGAGTGCCTTTGCCTCCTTGGCTGAGACCTTCATGTGCTGGCGCACCGGCTCCGCCAATTGGGAGCCGATGGTGAACGATGGGTCCAGGTTGGACATAGGCTCCTGTGGCACATAGGCGATGCGCTTTCCACGTAGTCGATTCATCGCGTTACGCCCCAGCCCTTTGAGCTCCACGCCGTCAAACAGCAGCCGGCCAGCCGAAACCCGCGCCTCTGGCGGCAACAGGCCCAGAAGGGAAAAGGCTGTCTGGCTCTTGCCGGAACCGGATTCTCCCACCAGTCCCAGGACCTGGCCGCGGCAGACAGTCAGGGATACCCCGTCCACCACAGTTCGCCGACCGCCGTCGACCGGGTAGTCCACCTTCAGATTGTCTACCGCGAGCAGGACATCGTCCGCCACATCTGCGAAGTCCGCAGCCGTCGATCCTTCGCTCGACGATGCCCCATCACGGACGCGATCTGAGTGTCGTGTGGGCCGCTTCCTGGAGCCGGAGAGGCTGTCGCGCAGGGAGTTGGCCAGCAGGGCGAGCGAGGCCGTGGTCATACAGATGATCAGTGCAGGCCATAGGAGCAACAGCGGCGCGGAGTAGATGTTGGCGAACGCGTCGTTCAACATTGCGCCCCAGCTGGCTTCGGTAGGCGAACCCAGACCCAGGAAAGCGATGCCGGCCTGGATGCCGATGGAAACGCCGAAGATCTGGGCAGCCTGGATGATGGAAGGAGCTTGGACAACAGGAAGGATGTGCCGGCGCATGATCCGCCCATCAGACAGACCCGAAACCCTCGCCGCGTCAACGAACAGTTCCTCGCGTACTGATACTACGGATGCCCGAACCAAGCGGTAGACGGACGGCGAAACGATGAGTCCCAGGACCGCCATGGCGACGTAAGTACTCTGGGAAACCGCGGCCATGACCACAAGGAGGACGATGATGGCCGGGACTGCCATGATGAAATTGCTGGCCCACGCCAGGATGGCGTCGGCACGCCCGCGATAGTAGCCGCCAAAGAGACCGGCGGGTACGCCCACGGCAAACGCGACCAAAACGGCCACGCAGGCTGCAGCCAGACTGGTCTGGCCGCCGTATAGCAATCGGGCCACAACGTCGCGCCCCACGCCATCGGCACCGAGGGGGTGTTGCTGGCTCATTGGCGCCAGGGTCTCGGCAAGGGATGACTTGATCGGATCCTGGTTCGTGAGGAAAGGAGCCAGAACGCTCGCAGCCGTGAGCAGTAACAAGACGACGATGCAGCAGATGGCAACGGGGTCCTGGATCAACCTGACAACGATGTGACGTCGCTTAGCAGTCTCCCCGCTCGCAGCAGCGGCGGCCACTGTGCCGTCAATGGGAGGAATGGTCATTCTGCACGCACCTTGGGGTTGAGCCAGCCGTAGGCCAGGTCAGCAATGAGATTTACAACGACAACGATCAGAACCATCACGATCACAACGCCCAGCACCACAGGCGCGTCGCCCTGGACCGCCGCCGAAGTGGCGATGCTGCCGATGCCGCGAAGCCCAAAGACTTTTTCGACGATGACTGCTCCTCCGACCAGTCCGATGAATTGGAGGGAGAGCACGGTAACAGCCGGAGGTGCAGCGTTGCGGAGGACGTGCTTGAATACAATCCGCCGGTCGCTCAAGCCGCGGCTGCGGAGTGTGCGAACGTAGTCCAGTTTGAGAATGTCAAGCATGGAGCCGCGAAGTTGCAGCGTGGTCGCTGCGGTGGCTCCGAATGCCAGTGCAATCGACGGCAACGTAATGGATCGCAGCCATTCAACCGCAGAGCGCTGGAACGGCACGAAACCTGTCGCCGGGAGCCAACCGAGGTTTACCGCGATAACCATGGCCAGAACGAGCGCAACGAGGAAGCCGGGGATCGAATCGGCCAGTACCGCCGAAGCCTGGACGGTTTTATCGAACCAGCCAGCTCGGACCGCTGCCAGCGAGCCCAGGATGACACTGACCAAGGCTGACAGGACCAAAGCACCGAAAATGATCGACAGGGTTACCGGCAGGCCATTCAGCAGCGTGGTCGAGACAGGCACGTTGTTGAACCAGGACTTGCCTAGGTCGCCGCTGAGGGTCGTAACGAACCAGTCAAAGTAGCGGACTCCCAGCGGTCGGTTGAGCCCTAGTTCCGCGGCCTTGGCCAAAGCCTGCTCCGGCGTCGCCGTTTCCCCCACAATGTTGCGAGCCACGTCAGATCCTGTGTAATTCAGCAAGATGTATGTCGCGCTGGCGACCAGGATCACGAGCAGGATCCCTGCCAACAGGCGCCGAATCAAAAACACGGCCATCCCGTCCTCCTTCTAGTTACTGGTGGTCTAGTGCCGGGGTTTGCTAGCTGGCCGGCTTGAAGTTGAACAGGGGCGGGGTCTGGTAGAACGGGTGCATAGTGACCTGGACGTTCTTCGAGGACGCGTAGACGTCCTTCACCACGTCCCAGGGTGCATCCCAAGCCTGCTGGACCAGGTACGTGTTCAGTTCCTTATACAGGGCGACCTGCGCAGATCCGGTGGAGGCACTGATCCGGGACAACAAGTCAGTTACATGCTTGTCTTCGTAATGCAATGGGTTCCACGTGGCCTGCTTGGAAACGATGAGCTGGATGGCGATCCAGGGATCGACGCCTCCGGTCTTGAAGTAGGACATGGCGTACTTGCCGGCAAGAATTGAGGGCATGAATTGATCGAATGGAATTTTGTCCAGTTTGACCCTCACGCCGATGTTCCCCAGCTGCTCAACCATGGCTGCTTGCATCTCCGGGAAGAGCGACGAAATGTCGGGCATGACTACGTCGAAACCATTCGGGTAACCGGCCTCAGCGAGCAGCGCTTTGGCTTTCGCAGGGTCATATTTGTAAGTCTGATCCAGTTCGGGCACAAAGGCTTCGCTGTCAGAAGTGAAATGCTGTGCCGTCGGCGTCCCCAGACCCTTCTTGGCGATTTTTACAATGGATGCGCTGTCGAACGCGTAGTTGAGAGCTTGACGTACCCGGACATCGGCAAGAGCCGGTACGATCGTGCCCTTCTTGTCCCAGATGTAAAGTCCTTCAACGACCCCGGGAGTAACCGTGTCAACCTTGAGGCCGCCGGCCTTGACAGCGTCAACTCGGTCCGGGGAAATGCTGGCGCTGTCGAGCTGACCGGACAGAAGAGCATTGGTCCGCGCCGTCGGGTCAGACATCGTCTTGATGTCCACTTTCGCAAACGGGTAGGAACTCTTATCCCAATAGTTCGGGTTCGCTACGAACCCGTACTCGGTGCCGGCCGTAGTGGCCGCCGGGTCGAGGGTGTAGGGTCCCGAACCGACGGGAACCTGGGGACTCGTGAGTGACTTCGTGCTGGCGATCATGCCGGGAACATTCGCCAGGCTCCTCAGAAGCGACGGAGTCGGGGTGGACAACTTAACCAGGACGGTTGCCGGATCGGTAACTTGAACGTCGGAAATTGCTTTGATAAGGGCTGCAGCTTCACCTTTTCCGGCTTTGGTGTGAAGCAGGTTCGCCTTGACCGCTTCCGCATCCAGCGGCGTTCCGTCGCTGAACTTCACGTCGGTCCGCAGTTTGAGCGTAAGTGTTGTCAGGGTTGCGTCGTATTGCCACGAAGTGGCGAGGTTCGCGGTGGGAGCACCCTTGGAGTCCATGTGCAGCAGCGCATCGAAGACCGGTTCGTAGTACTGCTCCGCATTCCCCATCCCTGCTTCGGCCAAATCCCAGGACTTCAGGGCCTGGGACGAAGCGAGATTCAGCGTGCCACCGGCTTTGGCGCCACCTGATGCCGCGCCCCCGCTACCCCCGCACGCTGACAGCGACAGCGCCAGCGACAGGGCGCCGGCGAGTATGAGCTTTCGTTTCATGGTCTTACTCCTCGTTGGGGGATTCTCTGGATGACTGGAAAAACAATGGGTTCTGTCCGTATTGGGTGCTCGAATGATCTGGGCTTGTCAGCAGCCGGGGTGCTGGGGAGCTTGCAGTTCGTCACGCCCGCGTGCGCGGATTTTTCGCGATTCGGAGTCGGCGTGGATTCGCATTCCGGCCTTTCTCTGGCGTCTTGCTGTGTCCCATATCACTTACTTGTTTAAGCATCATTTAGCATTCATCTGTTCGCAAGATGCCGGAATTAGTTTTCTAATCGGCGTTATTCTGACAAAATTTGTTCGACAACCAGGCGCCACAGCGCATGATGCTGTCCTCGGGTGTGGTTGTGCCGCGGTCCACTTCCACGACCACCCATCCTGCGAAATTCGGTCCCGCAGCCGCGAGTACTTCCTCGATGTTGGCGTCTCCCGAGCCGGGTTCGGTCCAGAATCCTTCGAGCACTGTCGAACGATAGTCGACATCTTCTGTGCGACTCCGTTTTGCTAGGTGACTGTGGTAGTCCTTGATGTGGATTCCGGCCACGCGGCTTGCGTACTCGGCTACGATGTGCGCCGGATTTACCCCGGTCCATGCCAAGTGGCCGGCGTCGGGGCCGAAGCTGAGCAAGCGGTCATCGACGGTGTCGAGGACGAAGCGCGCCTCGTCAACAGTCTCGATCCAAGTACCAATGTGGGGGTGGAGCGCGGGCACCGCACCCTCGCCGGCCATAATAGTTGCGGCTTCCGCGAGATAGTCACGAACAGCCTCAAGGCGGGCGGCGTTGAAGTCGAATCCAACTCCCGGATGAGCGACCCGCGGAGCTTCCTTGTCCATGCCCATCGCCAGGAACACGAGGGGTTCGCCCACCCCGACGTTGTTTGCGGCTGTTACCCGTGCACGTTCCATAAACGGCTGCCTGGCGGCCGCGTCTTCGAACCACGGCATGGGGACATAGCCCGGGCCTGGCCTGATCCCTGCACGAGCGAGCTGTTCCCGATACTCACGCGGTGCTGTTCCGGCCGGAACCTCAGTCTTGATGGCGGTAAAGCTGCTGGCCGCGATGACCGGTAGTCTCCGGTCAAGGGGTGGTGCCTGCCCTGGGTCGATCCAGCCGTCGTCGGTTGCAAGCCATTGGATGGGATTGAGAGCGAATTGGCTCTGGGAAATGTCCATGGGCATCCCTCTTAGCCCTCTTAGCGTGACGCGGTTTCCAGGCCGAAATTTACCGTAAACCATCGGCCGCAAAGGTCGATGCTCTCTTCCGGGGCTTCGGTTGTGCCGCGGTCCACTTCTACGACCACCCATCCTGCGAAATCATCACCGGCGGCGGCCAGGATTCCAGGGATGTCCGCGTCGCCGGTTCCCGGTTCAGTCCAGATTCCTGCACACACGGTGGACCTGTAGTCGATGTCTTCGGTGCGGCTCTTCAGCGCGAGATCCAGTCGGTAGTCCTTGATGTGGATCCCGGCGACTCGGGTGCGGTATTCGGCGATGATCAGGGTGGGATCGATGCCTGTCCAAGCAAAGTGTCCGGCGTCGGGGCCGAATTTAAGGATTTTCTCGTCGACAGTATCCAGGATGAAGCGGGCGTCGTCCGCGGTTTCCACCCAGGTTCCGATGTGCGGGTGCAGGGCAGCGACGGCGCCTTCGGCGGTGATGATCTGTGCCGCTTCGGCGAGGTAGTCCCGGACCTGTTCCAGCCGTGATGGGTTATGGTCGTGCCCGACGGCGGGATGTGCCACTCGCGGCGCGTCACGTTGCATACCCATTGCCAAGAAGAGCAACTCATTGCCAAGCTCGACATTGTTTGCGGCCAGTATCTTGGCGCGTTCGAGGTATTGGGCCCGGTCGGCGGATTGCTCCTCCCAGGGTATTCCGATGTATCCCGGACCCGGCCGAATACCGGCGGCTTTAAGGGCCTGCGCATATTCGGCCACGCTGGAGCCGGACGGAACCTCGGATTGGATCGCGGTGAAGCCGGCGGCAGCAATCCTGGCAAGGCGATCGGGGAGCGCGGGTGCTAGGCCGGGGTTGATCCATCCGTCATCCGTGGCGACCCACTGGAGCGGATTGATGGCGAACTGGCTGGGGGAGATAGGCAAAATGAAAACTCTTTTCGATGGTGTGGGGCCGAAGCCTGGGTCAGGAATTGAAAAGCGGTGCCGGACGCTCGGTCCAGCTCTCAAGGATGATGGTTTGCTGGGCGGCTGCTGCCTCGTCGATCGCGAGCATGGCGTCCAGGACGTGGAAGGCGAAGCCTGAACTGGCCCGATGCGGTCCGCCGGCAAGTGCTCCAGCAAGGTCATTCACCCCGAGTCCACGGCGGTGCTGCTCTGGCGTGCCGACGGCCCCGAACAGGGGTGTCACAGGTTCAAGAACCTGCCACTCGCTGTGCTCGCGCCGCTTAAGCCGTACATCGCCGTCGAAGGTATTCGGGTCGTTGAGGCTCAGTGTTCCTTCGGTTCCGTAGATTTCGATCCTGGGCAGGGTCGTGTCCCAGACATCGAAGCTCATGAGGATCGTCCCGATGGCGCCGGAGGCGAATGAGAAGACAGCGGATGCGTGTGTGTTAACGGTGACCGGGATTTCGTCGACGGCCCGGTCTGGTGCCGTGACAATTCTCGTTTCGGACCCGATGCGTGCGTCTGCGCTTACTCGGCGGATCGGACCGAGGCAGTTCACGAGGGCTGCGATGTAGTACGGTCCCATGTCCATGACCGGTCCGCCTCCCTGTTCGAAGAGGAAGCCGGGGCTGGGGTGCCAGGTTTCTGCCCGAGAAGAGCGGACGAAGGCGCTTGCTCCGATCGGTGTGCCGATGTAGCCGGAGTCTATGGCGTGCCGGGCCGTTTGCCCTGCGCTGCCGAGGAACGTGTCCGGTGCGGAACCGAGAATGCCGGGATTCGCGCGTTCGGCCTTCAGCATGAGCAGCCCATCCTCGCGGGTCGTCGCCAGGGGCTTCTCCACGTAGACGCTCTTCCCGGCCTCCAGCGCCTGGATGACAGTCCTGGCGTGCAGATTCGGCGGTGTCAGGTTGATGACGACGTCGATGCTGCCGTCGGCAAGGAGCGCATCTGCGCTGCCAGATCGCGGCACGGCGAATTCCGCGGCAAGCGAGGCTGCCCGCGCATGGTCGATGTCGGCGATGTATCCGACCTTTAGTTCGGCGTACTTTTGCAGGCCTTGCATGTATCGCGCGGAGATATTCCCGGCGCCCAGGATGCCGATGTTAAGAGTCAACTGATCTTCCTTTCAATAGGCTGGAAAGCCACTATCGGCAGGCTATCCGTGGTGATCTTTGCGCCACAAGATGCCGATTTAAGTCCGATCACCGGACTTAAACTGCTGATCTGGTTCATAATGGGTTCATGAATGGACTACCCACGGATCGATCGCCGGCCAATACGATCCTGCGCCTCGTGGCAGCAGGCGTCGTGTCCAGTCGTGCCCAGGCCGCGCGGGTGACTGGGATGGCAAGGTCGACTGTCGGCCTGCATGTGGACCAAATGCTCCGCCACGGAGTTCTGGCTGAGACTGAGGAGCCCCAAGGCGCCAGAGGCCGACCGGCAAAGGAACTAACAGTCGGAAAGGGGGCAGGCTACGTGGTGGATGTGATCTTTGATCGCACCAATACATGCGTGGCAATATCCGACGCCAGCGCCGCCATCGTCGAGTCGCGCGTCATCGAGATCCTCCTGAATCCTGACCCCGAAGCTGTGCTGCAAAGAGTCTTTGACGCCGCGGACGAGCTCTTGGCCGGCCAAGGCCTGGAACTCGCCGACATCCGCCAGGTCATCGCCAGCGTCCCCGCGCCCGTCGACTTCCACAAAGGAGTCACCGCGCATCGAACCATCATGGCCGGCTGGGAGAGGATCCAGATTGCCGGAATCCTCAGTGAGCATTTCGATTGTCCGGCACTCATGGACAACGACGCGAACCTCATGGCGCTGGGGGCTGCCACAACCCTGCATGCGGATGAGCTGCCTCTGCTGCATTTGCAGCTTTCAACGGGGATCGGTGCAGGACTCATCACTTCCGACGCGAAGATCCACCGCGGCGCCGATGGGTCCGCGGGCGACATCGGTCACCTGCGCATTGACAGTCGGTCTGAGGCGCGCTGCCAATGCGGCAAGGTTGGCTGCATTGGTGCATATGCAAGTCTCCATGCCGTGATGTCCCAGCTCGGCATAGAACGGGGCACTGACGCTGACCCGCGGGCTGACCGAATAGCGCTGATGCAGCTTGTTCGACGCGCCGATCCCACTGCTACGGCGGCGCTGCGCGATGCCGCCATGCATTTGGGACACTTGACGGCAATTCTGGTGGACATGTTCAACCCCAGGACGATCGTCCTTGGCGGGGCGATGGTTGAACTCAGCGACGATGTGCTCTCAACCATTAGGGGCGTCGTGTACCAAGAGGCGATGTCCATCGCTACCCGCCGGTTGGTGATCAGTCCGTCGCGCCTGGGTAACAAGGCGGCCCTGGTAGGGGCTGCGCGTCTGGGAGCGGATGAGCTGCTCGAAGCCTTTCCCCGAACCGTCGCCCATCTCGTCCGCCACGCGGATGCGGTCCACTAGGACGGGATAAGCGAACGGGATGCTGCTGACAACGTGTCCTTTCGTATGGACCCGGCCTGCAGAACCATCCGAATGTGTTCCGGCCTGGCCAGTGCGGCAATGTCGTCCAGCGGATTGACGTCCGTGACCACGAGGTCAGCTAGTTTTCCGGCTTCCACTGTTCCCACGGCGTTGTCGATGCCCAGCAGCCGGGCCCCGTTCAGGGTTCCGGCTGTGATCGCCTGGAGTTCACTCATTCCTAGCTGCACGAGGTATGACAGTTCCATGAGGTTGAGGGCGTGGGGGCTAACCCCTGCATCGGTGCCCATGGCTATCGGCACACCGCGGCTGATCGCCTGGGCGATGTTTTCGCGGGTGTTGTCGGCCCACCGGGACTTCTTCTTGAAGTGAGCAGCCGTCATTTTGGCCGGGTCCAGCGGATGGAATGCCGTGGCCAGTGTGGGAACCAGGAACGTCCCGTTGGCGAGTGCGAGATCGCAAGCTTCGTCCGTCATGCCGTAGCCGTGTTCCACGCTGTCGACGCCGCCCCGAAGTGCGTTGAGGATTCCAGTGGTGCCTTGAGCGTGAGCTGCGACTTTCTTTCCGCGGTGCCTGCGGGCTTCATCCACCACGGCCCGGATTTCCGCTTCGCTGAGGTCCTCGTCGTCGGGGTCGTCATGAGGGCTGCCCATGCCACCTGTTGCACAGATCTTCACGACGTCGGCGCCTTCCCGCAGGATGGTCCGAACGGCGACGCGCGCTGAGAGTTCATCGTCTGCCAGAATCGTGAAGTGACTGGTTGCGTTGTGGCCGTCGGGTCCCGTGGCATCACAGTGTCCGCCCGTGTGTCCAATGATGCGACCGGCCGTAAGAAGTCGGGGAGCTTCGATCAGGCCCAACTCCTGTGCTCTGGCGTAGCCTGCCGAAAGCCCGCCGAGATCCCGTACGGCAGTGATGCCGGCGTGCAGGGTCCGGCGCATCCGCTCGGCCACCTGAAAGGCCGTCAGCGCTTGGTCAGCCGCGGGACTATTAGTCTTGGGCCCGAACAGAAAATGGACATGCGCGTCGATGAAGCCCGGCAAAAGCGCCATGCCCTGCAGGTCCAATACGGCAGCACCCGGAGACTCCGGGGCGAGTTCCGCCGGTCCGGCGTAAGTGATCCTCCCGTCGCCGTCAACAGTCACAGTGGCGTCCGGCAACGGTGCCATTCCGGTTCCGTCGATCAGGAGGGCGTGCTCGAAACGTCTAGCTGCGCAGGTCATTTGCTGTGGTCCTTCCGACCGAACTTCTTTCATCGACTCGGGGGTCGCCATATCGGCAACGTCCAGAACGCCGTCAATTAAGGAGTCTAAATCTTTCATTTCGGCAAACAAGATGCCGATTTAAGTTCGATTTAGTACATAATTTGGCTGGCCTGGTCCGGGGCGGCGGACTGTTGGGGTGACTGTGAGGGCGCGGGGATGGCCTCTTGCCTTGGAACTTTGTACCAGGGCCGTACCGAGGCCGGACTGGGCCGTACTCGGTATGTTTTCTGGAGTTCCCTGTGATTTCAAGGGGTGGAATGCGGTTCGAGTCCCACCTCGGGCACGTGTTTCCGCAGGTCAGGGGGCCTATTTGGTCCCTGACTGTGCACAAATCAGGTTTTTCGGGCCCCTTCGGGGGCTTGTTGTGGTCCGCTGCCTCGCCTTCCCTGGATGGGGGAGTGTTCTGTGGTCTTGCTTCTTCATGGGCAGGGTGAGGACCGGACTGCATGACTTCCGCGTGAATGGGTGGCATTGGGTTCTTTGCCCGGACGCGGTTGGCATGGCGCAACGTGGGCTGGGTCGGTTGGCATGTCCCGTCGGTCAGCGGCTGATTGGCTGCGAAACGGTGGCCGTTACCGCCATGAGACACTCCCGCCGGTGTTGGGGATGGCCGCTATCCAGGTTTGGCCACGCACCAGAGGTACGTCGCGTCCGGTGGCGTCTGTGAAGCTGATCTGGGCTGCCCGGTCGGCTTTGTGCCAGGCGACGACTTGGGCGGTCCCGTTTTGAAAAATGGTCGCCTTGCCGGTGCCTGTTGTCGTTATATCCTCGTGGCCGCTATCTGGCTGGATCAATTTCATTTCGACCTGCATGGCGATAACGACACTTGGTGTCAGTTGCCCTTTTTCACGGTCGAGGTGGGGTGCTCCGGCCAGCGATCGGGCATAGGTATTTGTCGTCTTGTTATAGGCATAGCTGGTGTTATATAGCTGTCCGCCGAAGTCGATGGTGATTGCTGTCGCCGTTGGTGCTTCGCTTGGTTTGCCGTCGACGCGGGTAAAGCCCGTGAAATGCGACTCGTTGTACCCTTTTGCGTGATTAAGGGCATCGAGCTTTTCGAAACTCGTGTAGACGTTGTGCGGGGCGTCGCGATCTGCCGCGCGCCAGTAGCTGTCGGCGTTGAAGAACTGATCGATGTCGCGGTAGCTGCCGTTTCGCACCTCAGCGAGAGCGTCTGCGCTGCCGCCAACGTGCGCCACGCTGGCGTTGTATGGTGCGAGCCAATCAAGGAAGTAGATGCGGAGGCTTCGCACTGGCCCAGCTATCAGTGGCTTATCCTGTTGATGCATCGTCAGAAATCGAGTGATGCCGCCCTCGGCGATCGCCTCGTAGACCACGCCGGCATCTTTGATCCCTGATTGCGGACGCGCATCCGGACTATTTTCGATCATGATCGCCGTGACGGCCTGTTTCGTTTCCGCTTCATCAGCGACTTGTTCACCCGTGAGTGGTGAATAATACTTGCCGCTGCTTTCCGGCACCGGTTTTTGTTGGAGGAGCGTAAACGCGACGGTACCGGCAATCGCGACGAGGAAGCCCGCGGCAAGGAACGCTGCGACGCGATGGTGGTGAATCCAGCCAGTGACCCGCGCCCACGCCGTTGGTTTTTGTACGTCCTTGTTCATGCTAGCGGCGACTATGGCAGTGGTGTCTCGCCTGTGCCCTGGTCTTCTTCGCCGCCAGGTCCGCTGTCCGCGTCATCAATGTCACCCTCGCCGATACCCAGGGCGTTCCGAACCTGGGCAGGATCTGTTTCATCGGGGAACGGCTCGGTCTCACGCCCTTCCTCGGCGCGTGCGGGCTGATTGCCTTTGACCATTCCTCGGGTTTCTTGCTTCATCTTCTCGTCCAGATGCGGGCTGTGCTTGGTATTGCCCCGTTCGGCGGTCATGAGATTTCCTTCCAATGCAGACAGTGCTACACGCGGATTAATCCATAGTCCACACCCTAGCATCGCCTCTTGGACCGATGAAGATGGCCTGCCAAACCAGCGAAGGACGAGGGAAGAAGCACTTCGACAAACGACACTCTCATCAGGCAGCGTGAATTTGTTGACGCCCACGATGGTGCTGGCTTCCTCGAGTGCATCCAGTGCACGTTTCTTGCGTCTGTGGTCCAGGCCTAGTTTTGTCTCCACGGCCTCGGCGTTGATGACGGCCCTCTGCATGTCCAGAATGTTGTCGGGCGTGGGGTTGTCTGCCGCGGCGAGGGCCGTTTCCATGGCGCGGAGGTTGCGGACAACGAGGGTGGCGTTCGCGCGGTCTTCGACGCCGAGCTCCGCTTCGCCCAGGCTCCGGGCACTGGCGCTCAGATTTTCGATCATCGCCTTTCAGTCACGGGGGACCAGCGCGCCACGTGTTCCGCGTCAGTTGGCGACGACGCGGACAGCGCCATGCTCGAGCTCAAGGACCACGCGTGGTGGGGTGGGTTGACCGCACCACATGCTCGAGCACGACAAGGACGGTGTCAGGACCCCGGCCGCCCAGGCCACTCCTTGCCGGCCCATGGGTCGTAGTCAGCGATGAGCTCTTCGAACGGTGGACGCTCCGCTTCGGGGACGTGCTGCAGGTTCACCCGCACCCTGTACCAGAGCGAGCTTGATCCGCGCATTCCGTCGACAAGCACATCGGCCGGGTGCAGGGCCGGGACGAGGTCCGCATGCCGAGTCTTCCACTCGTCGAGCGCCGCGAGCGCCTCGGACCTGGTCTTGGTGCGGGCCACCTCTATGAGCGGCATCACGGACTGCCGGCGGCCGGAGCGGTCACCGCCCCGTGGCGGCTTCTCGGCGGGGCCAAGCTCGGCCGCCAAATCGAGGAGTCTGTCGAGGGTGCCGACCGCATCATCGATGCCGGCGTGAGGGTCGCCCACCTCTGCGAAGCGTTCGAGCACCGTGGGCACCGTGAATTGTTCCGGCCGGGTGGAGGTGACCTCGTCCCATGTAAGCGGCGTCGAGACGCGGGCGTCGGGCAGGGGCCTGATCGAGTATGCCGACGCCACAGTGCGGTCCTTGGCGTTCTGGTTAAAGTCGACGAACACACTTTCGCCGCGCTCTTCCTTCCACCATCGTGCGGTCGCGAGACCCGGAGCGCGGTTTTCGACCTCGCGGGCGAGCGTCTCGGCGGCGAGCCGCAGGTCGCGGTACGACCACTGCGGCGAGATGCGCACCAGGATGTGGAGTCCGCGCGACCCGCTCGTCTTTGGCCACCCCACGAGTCCTACGTCGTCGAGCACGTCCCGCGCGACATACGCGACGTCGACGATCTGAGACCAGTCGACCCCTGGCATCGGGTCGAGGTCGACCCGGAGCTCGTCGGGGTGGTCGAGGTCCTCGGCGCGCACGGGGTGCGGGTTGAGGTCCAGGCATCCAAGATTCACGACCCACGCCAAGCCCGCAGCATCCCGGATCACGGCCTCTTCAGCCGATGTCCCCGACGAGTAGTGCAGCGTGGCTGTGTCGATGAAGTCGGGGTGGTTTTCGGGCACGCGCTTCTGAAAGAACGGCTCAGCGTCGATGCCCTTCGGGAAGCGCTTGAGCACCATGGGCCGGCCGCCGGCGCCGCGCAGCGCACCGTCCGCGACGGTGAGGTAGTAGCGAATCAGCTCGCGCTTCGTCAGCCCGGGGCCGGGGAACACCACTTTGTCCGGACTCGAGATGCGAACCTCGGCGCCGGCAATGTTGAGGACCTCTGCCGGGTGCTTCGACGGGTACATGCCGCCACGCTAGCAACGATCCGGTCTCCCAGCCAGACCAGCTTCGCAGCACTGGATTTCGCAAGGGTGCGGACAGGACGACTGAGACGGTTGCCCGGCTGGTCGGACGGGGCGCATTTGCCAAAGCGGGACATCGTCTCCGTGAAAGAAGTGGTGTGCACAATGTGCACACTGTTGCCGTCGGACTCGGCTGTACCGGTGCCGGACTGGCCCGTACTGGGCATGTTTTATGGAGTTCTCAATGTTTCCAAGGCCCGGAATGCGGTTCGAGTCCCACTGAAGATCGGCAGGCCCATACGGGAGGTCTCGGGAAAGAGAGGGGCGACGGTCGACGAGGACGGCGTACTTCAGGCTCTCATCATTGCTTTGAGGTTGCTGGGTGATCATTTTTCTCCCTTTTGCTGCTGGACTGTCGCGAAAGGCTGCCGCGGCTTCAGGTTTGTCCGCTCTTGACGAAGTCGTTCCTCAGCCGGCTGGTCATATCGAGCTCGGCGATGGTGCCTTGAGGCACCTCATTGCTCAGCTCGACGGTGAATGTCCCGAACGCATGGCGCGTCACGAGAATCCCGTGTCCTGGCCCGGCGACAGCATGCTGAACGGCCTCGTTGACAATGCGGTCGAGCTCGCCCTCTAGCGCGGTCCGGCTGTCGATCTTGAGAGTTGTCGTGTAGCTTCCGGTCTCGAACATGTGCTTGGTCCCTTCTGTCTGCCCGGGAAGAACCGAGGCTGGCTGTCGCCTCGATGTCTCAGGTCCCCGGCGGCACCGCAGTTGCGACGCCGACGAGTCCAAGGCCGCTACTCCCCGCGGAGACAGGGAAGTGCCTGGTTCTTCCCTGTCCCCGCACGAGGTCGCAATGGCCCGCAGCGGTTTCTATCCAACCTGTATTTCGCTGAGACAATTCTTTGTGGACCGGGACTTGGCCGGATAGGGAGTCCAACCATCAATCGGTTGGACCATCTCGAACCGCAAGCCTGTCTGCGCTCGGGCGTCCATCACCAACAAGCGGGTGGGCGCCTCTCCCATGCCGAATTCGTGGAACGGCACGTCCATATCGATGAGCGCGATAGCTCCCATGCCGACCATTCGCTGTTTGACCCCCTCTACATCGTCCACATAGAACGTCACGTTATGAACGCCAGGGCCGCGCTCCTCGAGCTCCTCGTACCACGAGGTGGGCTGGCCCAAGATAGTTGGCGGAGGTTTCAGGATCTGAAACACAATGTTTCCGACCTTTGCATGAAGGATGGGACCGAATCCGAATGCCTTCTCCAGATTCTCTGAGATCTCCTTTTCCACCCGCTCGGCCCCGAGGCAATCGCTGAGGAACTCAAAGACTGCTTCCGGGTCGGGATGAACGATCTCGAGATGGAGGAGGGCCTGGGCGGTGGGTTGGTCGGTGTTGGTTGGTGGTGCGGTGTCGGTTCGTCCTGGATAGGGGTTCCAGCCGAGGACGGGTGGGCACAGTTCGAATCGGAGGCCGGTTTGTTCTCGTGCGTCCATGACGAGGAGGCGGGAGGGTTCGTCGCCGAGGCCGATCTCGTGGAAGGGCACGTGAGTGTCGATGATCTCGGTGGCACCCTTGCCGAGCATCCGTTGTTTGACGGTCTCGATGTCGTTAACGAAGAAGGTGACGTTGTGGACGCCGGGGCCGTGTTCGCGGAGTTGGGTGTGCCAGGTCGGGAGGCTGGGTCCGGGGGTCAGGATCTGGAACACGATGTTTCCGACCTTGACGTGCTCGCCGACGACTCCGAAGGTATTGGAGATGTAGTCGGCGATCTCTTTCTCGACTCGTTGGGCACCGAGGCTGTCGCGGAGGAATTCGTAGGCGGCGACCGGGTCGGGGTGGACGATCTCGAGGTGGACGAACTCGAGGGCGGCGGGTCCGGGTGACGTCGTTGTCTGGGACATGGTTCGTGGCCTTTCAGTGCCCGGTGGGGAGGTGTTCGAGGAACCAGTCCCGGGCGGCTTGGGAAGTGGTGTCGAAGTTGGGTCCGGTGTAGGAGTCGAAGTGGCCTCCCGGGATCGGGACCAGCTTCTTGGGCTGCAGGGCTGTTTCGTAGGCCGCGAGAGCGATCTGGCCGTCGGTGACCCGGTCGTGGGGCGCGACGATCATCAGGAGCGGGGTGGGTGAAATGAGGGGGATCCAGTGCTGGATGTCGTAGCCGCGCACGAACTCGACGGACTGCACGGTGAGTTCGTTGCGCCAGGTCGGGGCCCGGTCGGCGTGGGTGGTGAACCATTCGTAGGAGTCGCGATGTCCCAGCGCGGCGTGCCCGGCGGGGTCTTCAGTGACGACGGGCATCATGGTCGGTGCGGCGCCGCTCATCCGGGCGAGTCGTTCGCCGGCGAACGCGGCGTCGGTCGGTGCCCAGTGGTCGATGCGGATCTGGCTGGTGAACGATGCGGTGCCTGAGATGGCTGGGACCTGGGTGACGACGGCTTTGACCCGGTGATCGGTCGCGGCGACGACGAAGGCGTGCGAAGCGCTGTAGCTGGTTCCCCAGAGGCCGATGCGGTCGGCATTGACATCGGGACGGGATTGGGCGTAAGTGATCGCGTGCTGGGTGCAGCGGATCTGCTGCCACGGGTCGATCTCCTGACGTGGCGTACCCGGCAACGGGTCACTGGCCCCGAATCCGGGGTGGTCGTAGACCAGGCAGCTCAACCCGGCCGCCTGGAACACCTCGGCGTAGTGGTCGAGCCACATCTCTTTGACTGCTGAGAATCCGTGCGACAGGACCACGCACGGCGCCTCACCGCTGGAGTCGTCGGCGGGGTAGAACCAGCCACGCATTGTCGCACCTTGTGCGGTGAACTCGATGTCTTCACGGGCCACAGAAATTCCTCCTTGATTTGTTACGGCTTGGTGAATACATCTTCACAGGCGAGGGAAGTCGACTTCCTGCATCTGCCTGCCAGGTTCTGGCCTATCCTTGCCAAAAACCGTAGATCAAGAATCAGAACGTCAGGATGCTGTCGCGGCGGAGGTCCGGTAATCCCGGGGAGCGCAGCCGTACTCTGCGCGGAAGGCACGAGCGAAGTGACTGGGATCGGAAAAGCCCCAACGTACCGCGATATCCGCGATTGAGCTGGCTCCAGCGGCGAGATCGCGACGCGCCCTAGCCAACCGTCGTGCACGCACGAACGCTCCTACAGTCTCGCCGGCCTCCTCAAAGACCCTATAGACTCCGCGAACCGACATCCCATGGGCGGCAGCGATCGAAAGGGCTGTGATATCCCCCGACAGAAGGCGCTGTTCGATCCAGTCCTGCAGCAGGACAATTGGGGGCCCATTTGTTCCCTCTTTTTCCGCAGAGACCTGGTGGCGGGTAGCCGGAATTAACAGCTCCAGGGCCGCGCTGCGTGCGGCTCGCACTTCGGAGGCACTCAGCCGGTCTATCGTCCGCGCCAGCAACGCGAGGTACCCGGTAAACAACTCAGTGGCTGGTGCTGTGCGGTCAAGGAGCAGCGGTCCGAACAGGCGTTTCCCGCCGCTCGTTTCCTCCAGTGCGATCAACGGGATAATAAGTGTCTGTTTGACTTGAGGTGAGTGGACCTGAAACCTGATCGGCTGGTCGCTGCGCCACACAACAGCATCCCCTGGGCGCATGTGGAACGTGGCGTCCCCCACAACCAGTGTTTCGCTCCCTTCGCGGAGGACCGTAACACCGAGGTAAGCGAGCTTTGTCTGGGCAGCCCGGCGTTTTCCTCGCATGCCTTGACAGGGATCACAGGCAGCCTCCACAAGGGCAAGATCCTGAATCCAGCGGCGACGCGCCCGAGCCTGAAACGACGATGCCGTCCACGTTGGGTCGATACGCACCGCCATGTCTACAAGTGCGGTCGATAAGAACTCTTCAAAGGTGGCCTCCCTCTTGGATGCAGCAACCTCGGTGAGATCCCAGTAGCCATCTGCACCAGCGGCAGGTAGCAATCGCTGCGGAATATCTTCAATGACAGTCATACCGAATCCCTTCCTTTTTCAAAGCTCGATATAACGGAGAGGCGTCTCACAACCCGTCCAACGAGAATGGGTAACGCTGATGACTAGCCACGCCACGCCGGCTACCTGCCCGGCACGTCCAACGCCGTGATGCCCAGCGGAATGGCAAAAGGGTTAAGGGGTGCATCGGACGCTTTGACGGAGGTTCAGTGAGGAGATCGGGCTCCCGTGCGTCCGAAGCCGTCCCAACGGTTAAATCTTCGACGTCGGGAAGCTGGTCAACTGAGCAGCTTCAGGGCCGCACCCCACAACGCACCGGGGTTTATCCGATCAGGATGAAGCGCGAGCATTGCCGAGAAGAACTCCTCCGGCGTTGGTTCCTCTGCCAGGACCTTTGATGCGTCGAAAAGGTACCCGCGGGTCTCTTGGATCTGTCCGGGCAGGTCGGGCAATGCGGGGTTCTTGTGCCCGGCAACCACGGACTTTGGCTCGAGGCTCTCCGCGATATCAAGCGCCCGCAGCCAGGCTTCGAGGCCCCCGTCCTGCGACTCAGTCAGGTAGGGGTGGACTCCGTTGTAGACGGCGTCCCCGGCTACCAGGAGCCCGATGGATGGAACGAACAGCATGGTGGTGTTGTCAGTGTCGGTATGGCCGACTTCAATGATCTGCAGTTCATGACCCTCCAGTTCAAACGTCCCACTGTCGATTTGCTGGGTAACTGTGGTTGTGGGCGGAATCTGGTCCGGGAAGATCGAGTCCCAGAAGGAGGAGCGGAACCCGGGGGAGCCGTGCATTTCCATTTCCTGGAGCGTGCCCGGGGTGGCCAGTACTGTGACGCCCGGGAAACGCTCTGCAAGGGGACCTGCCCCGAACCAGTGGTCACCGTGGCCGTGGGTGATGTAGATGTGGCTGAGTTTCTTCCCCGATGCCTCGACCCAGTCCCCGACCTTCTGTGTCTGGTCTACGGTCATGGGCGGGTCAACCAGTACTGCGTTCTCCTGTCCGGAGATCAGCGTGGAGGACAGCGGGGACCAGATGCGGGGGTCCCCGTTCGGAAGTGTTCCTCGTCCTGTTTGAGGCAGGGTGCCGGAGACGAAGACGTCGTATGTCAGCTCGGTTGCGGGTGCCATAGTATGTGTCACTTTCCCTGAAGTTGGTGGTGGCTTAGAGGTGCTGCAAGAACCAGTCGAGGGCGGCGGAACTTGAGTCTTCAAAGTTCTCGACGTAGGGCTCGAAGTGGCCGCCGGGAAGCATCACCAGGGATTTGGGCTCCTGGGCCTGTTCGTAGGCTTCCAGGGCCAGGTCCGTGCCGGTCAGTTCATCGTCAGCGGCAACAATGAAAAGCAGGGGTTTGGGGGACACCCTTGAGGCCCAGACCCCGGGTTCGTAGAGGCGGGCTGCGCGGGTGGACTGCAAGGTGACGGTGTTGTCCCAGCCGTATTGTTCCGGGCCGGGTTGCGTGTAGAAGCGCAGGGCGGAGGGTAGCCGGTACGCGGCAGGCTGGCTTGGGTCACTGCTCACCACCGCGATCATCCTGGGTGCCTTACCGGCGGCCTGGTCCCGTTCGTCGTCGACGAAGGATTGTTCCAGCGCCGTCTTGGCGTCGCCTACCGCGCGCCGGGAGCCAGCCACATGGCCGTTGATGGCGGGCACCTGGGAGACCACTGCCCTGAGCCGTGGTTCCGTGGCTCCCAGAACCAGGGCGTGTCCGCCGGAGTAGCTGGAGCCCCACAGGCCTATGCGGGAGGCGTCTACCTCGGGCCTGCTCTCAAGAAAGGTCACCGCACGGCGCCAGTCCTTGATCTGCTGCCAGGGATTGATGTCGTGGCGGAGTTCCCCCTCGCTGGCGCCGAAATTCCGGTGGTCGTGGACCAGGACCACGAATCCGTTGTCGGCAAAGCGGGAGGCATACGCATCGAGGCCGTGGGCGCGCGTGCCCGCATAGCCGTGGGCCATGGTGATGGCGGGATGGGGTCCCGGGCCCTCGGGAAGGTAGAGCCAAGCCCGAAGCTTGATGCCCCCCTCGGCCGTGAATTCAACATCCAGTCGTTCTGCCATGCGTCTCTCTTTTCTCTCCGGCGCTCGTGCCGGGTAGGTATGACAACCGCGGGAGCCACGCCGCGCGCCGCGGGGAATCTTGAATCAGTTGCGTGGTGAAGGGGCCCGAGTCCTCGCTTCCACCGGGAAGCCCACTCTTTACGGTAAAGATGTGAAATAAGCGTACATGTTTAGACTATGTCCTGCAATGACTTTTTGGCGTATGCTCATTTCACGGCCGCGGGCCAGCCCCCATTCCAGATCTTCTTCACGCATGCACCACGAAAGGCAGAACGATGGCAGGCAGCTTCATTTACGACGGGATCCGTACCCCCTTCGGAAAATTCGGGAAGTCATTGGCTGGCATCCGTCCCGACGATTTGGCCTCCCATGTGGTCCGCGAGGTGGTGGACAGGCAACCGGGGCTGGAGGCGCACAGGATTGATGAGGTGATTCTGGGCAACGCGAACGGTGCTGGAGAGGATAACCGCAATGTGGCGCGCATGGCTGCGCTGCTCGCCGGGCTTCCGACGTCGGTGCCTGGCGTTACGGTCAACCGGCTGTGCGGTTCCGGACTCGAGGCTGCCATCCAGGCCAGCCGAGCGGTGGAAATCGGCGATGCCGATCTGATTGTTGCCGGCGGGGTCGAATCCATGAGCAGGGCGCCCTGGATCCTCGCAAAACCCGAGCGGGCCTTTCCTGTCGGCCCGGAAACTCTCCATAGTTCGACGCTGGGCTGGCGCATGGTCAACCCCAGAATGAACCAGGCCTGGACCATCTCCAATGGCGAAACGGCGGAAAACCTCGCCGACAAATTCGACATCTCAAGGACAGAGCAAGACCAGTTTGCCGTTCGCAGCCACCGGCTGGCCGCTAAAGCGTGGTCCGAGGGCGTCTACGACGACGAAGTGGTGCCCCATCCGGATTCACTGCTCCTCACCGACGAGGGTGTCCGGCCCACCACCTCGGAGGAGGCTTTGGCTGGCCTGGATCCGGCATTCCGAGACGGCGGTTCAGTCACTGCAGGCAATTCCTCTCCGCTCAACGATGGGGCGGCGGCCATGCTCATCGGCCGTGAGGGCGCCCTGGAAACGGAACCTCTGGCACGCATCGTTTCACGCGGGGTGGCCGGCAACGATCCAGACATCTTCGGCATTGCGCCCGTGGAGGCCGCCAACCAGGCTTTGGCCCGTGCAGGGAAGACCTGGGCAGACGTGGATGTCGTGGAGCTCAATGAGGCCTTCGCGGCCCAAAGCCTGGCGTGCCTGCGGCTGTGGCCTGATCTGGATCCGGAGAAAGTAAATATCCATGGTGGCGCGCTGGCCGTGGGACACCCGCTGGGCGCGTCCGGCTCCCGCATTCTTATACACCTGGCGCGCGAGCTGAAACGCCGCGGAGGAGGAGTTGGCGTTGCCGCCATTTGCATCGGCGTGGGGCAGGGCCTTGCTGTCGTGCTGGAGCGGTAGTTGGCGTCCCCGCTCCCGCGCGATTGCGCCACTTTGAGGCGTTTTCGAAGTCTGAATCAACACTCTTGTTTGAAATAGGTAAAGCGGATACGCTTACTTCAGCTGATTTTCACAAGGCTCCAAAACTTCCACCACCGCAGGCCGCGCCGATGCAGCCTAAGGTCACGTTCCTCCTGGAACGCCCCCACACACTGACAGGGAAAGATACAGGCCCTCCATGATCATTAATAGCGCGGATCTCGACGCCGTCCACTCCTACAAACTCCTCATCGGAAGCATCATTCCCCGAGCGATTGCTTGGGTGAGCACCATCTCTGATGAGGGAGTGGCCAACCTTGCACCCATTTCCTTCTTCACGGCGGTGGGACGAAAGCCGCCGATGGTGTCCATCTCGCTCCAGCCACGTTCGGACGAAAAGACCCTCAAGGACACGTTCGTCAACATCCGCGAAACGGGGAACTTCGTGGTCAACGTGGCCACGCTTCCACAGGCTCACGCCCTGCACTCCTCAGCCTTCGAGTTCCCGTCTGGCGTTGACGAGTTTGAGGCGGTGGGGCTCGAAAAAGAGGCTTCGCAGGCCGTGACGGCACCGAGGATCAAAGACGCGCCCATTGCGATGGAATGCATCGTTAACCGCATCATTCCCGTGGGCGACATGAACGATCACGTCGTGTGGGGCGAAGTGGTCCGCTTCCACGTCAAAGACGAGCTTTACCTGGAACGGGGCCGGATTGACACTGCGGCGCTCACCGCCGTCGGCCGGTTGGCGGCTGAGTACACCCTGGTTGAAAACGTGTTCACTACTCCCCTTGAGGAGGACCTCCTCAAGTCCAAGCACAAGCAGCGCATGGCACGCCTGGACGGCCAGCCCGATGACTGGTCACCCATCAATACGGCAGCGTGGTCGCCGTCCGGATCGACCCTCACCAAGGAGCAGTAGATGACCACTGTCATGGAGCAGTTGCAGAAGCAGGATCCCTCGCTGACAACCACCGGCAGCGGCGATGTGGCCGTGCTCTTCATCCACGGTTTCCTGGACGATCAGACTGTTTGGGACGACGTCGTCTCCGAACTCGCCACCGCGAACGCCCAGCTGCTGAGGCTGGACCTGGCAGGGATGGGGGACCGGAGCGGGGATGAGGGCCCCTACAGTCTGCAGCGATACGCCGACGACGTCGATAGGGTCGTGGCTGGGCTGGACAAGCCCGTAGTACTCGTCGCGCAAAGCATGGGAACGCTCGTGGCCGAGCTCGTGGGTGTCCGCCACCCGGACAAGGTGCTGGGCGCAGTATTCGTTACGCCCGTTCCGTTGGCAGGGACGCACCTTCCCGAGGAAGCTGTCAGCTCCTTCCGGCGGCTCGGCGGGGACGTAGAAGCACAGCGCGGGGTTCGGATGTACCTGGGCGGCGGGCTGAACCAAGCAGGGCTGGACAAGCTCACCTTTATAGGCAGCCGCATCCGCCCGGAAGTGGTGACCCGCCTTGTTGACTGCTGGAACGAGGGGATCCCGGACGCCCCTGCGGAGAGCGAATTTGGCTCACCTGTATTAATAATCCGGGGTGAAGCCGACGGTTTCGCCACCGCTGAGCTGGTGTCTTCAGCGGTCGCCCCACGATTCCAGCACGTGAAGGAGGAAGTACTCAGCGGGGCGGGCCACTGGCCTCACATCCAGCAGCCCCAGAACGTGGCCGGACTCATCGACCGATTCCTCCACGAAATTTCTGAAGGATCTGCCACGGCATCTGGCGGTGCCGACGCTCAAGGCTGGATCAACGCCTTTGCCAGCAAGTCCGCGGACGACTTTGGCGAGGCCTTCCACCCTGACGTCGTCCTTGAGGCTTCCGTCATCCGGTCTCCGATCACCGGCCGGGAGAACGTCAAAACGGTGATGAGCGCAGCCAGCTCTATTTACGAATCCCTCGAGTTCACTCACCAAACCGTCAATGGTCCGCGCACCTACCTTGAATGGCAGGCGACGGCGTTCGGCGGACTCAAGCTCTACGGAATCACCATCCTCACCAAGGACGAGAACGGCCAGATCGTCTCCGCCGCCATCCACCACCGCCCCCTTGACGCAGCGCTCCGCTTTTCGGCTGAACTCGGCAAGCGGATCGGGAAGGCAGTGGGTGAATCCCGTTTCTACTCCGCCGACTGAATCCTGCGGCACTCAGACGGTTCGCAACTACTTCTTCAACGAAAGGGCCTAAGCCAATGACCCACCTGACGTTCACTGTCCAGGACCAGATTGCCACCATCGTCCTTGACAATCCGCCCCAGAACCGAATCGACCTTCAGATGGCAGACGAGCTTTCCGAAGCCATCACCGCCATCGGCAGCAGTGACGCCCGCGTTGTCATCATCCGGTCCGAAGGCCCGGACTTCAGCTTCGGAGGCGACATCATGACGTGGCCGGGCGCCGAAACCCGGGAACTGCGTGCCTTGTTTGAGCGCTACATGTCCGTCTTCAACCAGCTCGAATTGCTGCCCATGCCGGTGATTGCCGAAGTCCAAGGTCTTTGCTTCGGAGGAGGGTTTGAACTCGCTCTCCGTGCCGACCTCATCTTTGCGGCCGAGTCAGCGGAGTTCGGGCATCCGGAGCAGACTCTTGGCATCGTTACTCTCCTGGGCGGCATCTACCGGGTGGCAGAGAGGGCAGGCAAGGCGCGGGCAGCAGAATGGGCGATGACCTCGGAAAAAGTACCGGCGTCCGAAATGAGCCGCGCCGGAGTAGTGAACCGCGTCGCTTCCGACGACAAACTCCGGGAGGAAGTCTTGGCGTTTGCGCAGCGGATCGCTACCGGTCCCACGCGGGCACACGCCGCGCACAAGGCACTGCTGCGGACCTGGTCGCTGGGCGGCGTGGCCGCGGCGGACCAGGCCATGTTTGATATCGCCATGCCCTTGTTTGATCGCGAAGACACCCAATCGGGGCTGAAATCGGCAGTGGAAGCCCTTAAGGAGGGAAGGCCGCGCCCGGTGTTGGAATTTCAAGGCCGCTAACCGCACTTAACATGATGGATGGCCAAGGGTGCCCTGGAAGTTGGCGAAAGAGGATACAGTGAGCGACTGGAACGCGACGCACCGCTACGACATGGAAAGTGCCCCCGGCGGGCTCGGTTTCGTGCATGACCTGCTCAACACGAAATCCGCCGGAAAGCCGCGAAGGTCCGACTTATTGCTTGACCTCGGGCTCGCCCAGGCCTGGGTGGATGCTGGGCTGAACCAGTGGGCCCTGGCCACGGGCAGGCGTTACGTCGAAGTCAAACTGACGGAACGCGACCTGGAACACCTGCGATACTTCCGGGACGAACTTGCAGGCACGCTCAACGCCGAAGGGGACCCGGACGCCGTCGTCCGTTCCGACGTCGACGCCCTGCCCACCGTCTGGACGACCGCCACGTCCTTGAAGCTCAAATCCAATGGCATGGTCCAGGCAGAACCGCAGGGAGCCGGAGCCGGGCACATTGAATCCCTGGCGATGACAGAGATTTTCCAGGCCCAACTCGCTGGAACCTGGCACCGGCTCAAACTATGCCGCAGCGAAAAATGCAGGGTTGCGTTCTTTGACCGTTCACGCAACAACAGCGGCGTTTGGCATGACGTGAAAATCTGCGGCAACCCGGCGAATCTCCGGGCGCACCGGGCGCGAAAACATGAATCAAAGCTCGTGAATTGACCCCATCCCTGTTCGTGGATGAACAAGTTGGCAGGGGGAGGTCTTTTCGCTGAGGGGCTATCAATCCCATGGAAGGACCTTAATGCAAGCCTTAGCTCCAGACAATTCTGACCGAATCGCAGAGTACGCACATTCCGACAGGCTGGTCACCGCCGAATGGCTGGTGCAGCACATGGCTGATGACAGGCTGGTCATCGTGGAGTCTGACGAGGACCCGCTGCTGTATGAAATGGGCCACATTCCGTCGGCCGTGAAAATTGACTGGCATACAGACCTGAACGACCAGGTGATGCGCGACTATTTGACGGGCCAGGAATTTGCCGATCTGATGACGTCCCGCGGCATTTCACGGGACAGCACCATTGTCATTTATGGTGACAAGCACAACTGGTGGGCGGCCTATACCCTTTGGGTGTTCAGTCTCTTTGGCCATCCTGACGTCCGCTTGCTCGACGGCGGACGTGAAAAGTGGATCTCCGAAGGGCGCCCTCTCGAAACAGCGCCTGCGCGGGCCAGGAGCGCACCACCGTATCCGGTGGTCACACGGGACGATGCCTCCATCCGGGCGTTTAAGGATGACGTCCAGGAACACATCGGCCTACCCCTGATAGACATCCGCAGCCCTGAGGAATACACGGGGGAGCGCACGTCAATTCCCGATTACCCGCAGGAAGGGGTCCTCCGCGGCGGTCATATCCCCGGGGCGCGCAATGTCCCGTGGGCGCGGGCCGTTTCCGACGACGGGACGTTCAGGCCGCGGAAGGAACTCGAGGAGATCTACTTCAACGAAGTAGGCCTTCAAGCCGACGATGAAGTCATCACCTACTGCCGCATTGGCGAGCGTTCAAGCCATTCGTGGTTTGCCCTGACTTTCCTGCTGGGCATGGACAAGGTGAGGAACTACGACGGCTCCTGGACCGAATGGGGCAATGCAGTGCAGGCTCCCATAGCGGTAGGTAATTGAAGGTCCTGTTTGGGTGAGTAGTCCGGCTACTGTCTCTCCGGCGCCATAGATGGCCGGTCGGTCCCGGCATGGTTTTCTGCCCCCAGTCGTTCATGATCCGGGGGTGTTGTAACCGTACCGGCTTGGCGGCAGTTGATCGCTGATAGCGGCACGACGATGGGTCAGGCACGACGATCGGTCCTTCGTAACGTGGATGCCGACACCTGCCGCCGTTGACCAGCCAGTACAGACAGTGACGTGCGAACATGGGAGCGAGTGTGGCGCAGATTCTGGATCAGCAGGATATTGACGTATTCATTGGTTTGCCCGGCTGCGAGGAATCCTGGATTCCTTGTCCGACCACCGCAGCAGCCTGACGCGTGAAACTGCAGCGGAAATGACTCCCCCCAGGCGCCGGCGTTCATTTCTATCATCGCCTTCGTGTTTAATGGCTCATCGCATTTGAGGGTGTAGCCGGGGTCTGAATCCGCCGGTCTCGAGGAGTGATCGGGCGATGTAGTTGGCAAGGTTCCGGAAGCCGAGGGCGGAGCCGCGGAGGTGTTCGAGCCGGCCATTGAGTGCTTCCGTGGGCCCGTTGCTGGTGCCGGGCCGGTCGAAGTACGCGAGCACGTCCCCTGCACGGCGTTTCAGCGTCCGGCCAAGCGTAATGACCTCGGTCAGCGCGGCGGGAACGCCGGCGCTGATCGCGCCGATCACTGCCCGCATGAGCTCTTTCCCTCGGGTGCCGTCAGATTCGCGGTGGGCGGCGATGACGCGCTGGTAGATACCCCAGGTCGCTTCGACTTCGGCATGGTTGTCCGTCACGAACAGGGCCTCCAACCTGTCTTTCTGCTTCCCGGTGAGCAGATCGTGCCCGGTGTGCAGGGTCCGGCGGGCTGCGTAGAGCGGATCCCCGGACCGTCCACGGTGACCAATGGTCTGCTGCTGGACACGCTGGCGGCACCTGTCCAGGGCATCGCCGGCAAGCCGGACGACATGAAACGGGTCCATGACCTCGACCGCGTCCGGGAGCTCTTCGGCGGCTGCGGTCTTGAACCCGGTGAACCCGTCCATCGCAACGACCTCGATCCCGTCCCGCCACGCTTTCGGCCGCTCGGCAAGCCAGGCCTTGAAGACCTGTTTCGAGCGGCCCTCGATCATGTCGAGCAACCGTGCCGGGCCGGTCCTGTCGCGGACCGGGGTGAGGTCGATGATCACGGTGACGTACTTGTCCCCGCGCCGGGCGTGCGGGTGACGGAGCCGACGCCGGTGAGCGGGTAGCTGCAGTGCTCCACAAGCTTGGACACGCCCTCGCGGGTCAGGAGAGTCATCATGACGAAAACGTCCTTCGCGCCGGTGGCCAGGTCCATCGCGCCGCCGACGGCCGGGATGGCGTCCGGTGCTCCGGTGTGCCAGTTGGCGAGGTCGCCCGTGGCGGAGACCTGGAACGCGCCGAGCACGCAGATGTCCAGGTGGCCGCCGCGCATGATCGCGAAGGAGTCGGCATGGTGGAAATACGAAGCGCCGGGGAGCTCGGTGACGGGGATCTTGCCGGCGTTGATGAGGTCGCCGTCGATCTCCTCGTCCTTGGCCTCCGGGCCCATCCCGAGCATTCCGTTCTCCGTTTGGAGAGTGATGTTCTGCTCTTCTGTGAGGTAGTTGGAAACGAGCGTAGGCTGACCGATGCCGAGGTTCACAAACGAGCCTGGAGCGATGTCCCGCGCCACGAGCCGCGCGAGATCATCACGGCCCAACGGCGTAGCCGAAGTTTGCAGAGTTGTTTGGATGCTCATGTCAGGCCACCTTCACGATGCTGTTGACGTAGATTCCGGGAGTTACCACGTTCTCCGGGTCGAGGGCGCCGGTCGGGACGATCTCCGACACCTGGACGATGGTGTGCTTGGCGGCGGCTGCCATGATGGGGCCGAAGTTCCTGGCCGTTTTGCGGTGGCCGTGGGCTGTGGCCGGGTGCCTCGTTTCCTGAATTGGGGAACAGTTCTGGCTTTCTCCCTTCTTCATGATGGGCTCGGCAAGGGGCTACATGACATGTGACTGTTTGTTGGCAGGATTCGTGGTCCAGAAGCTGTTTTGGCATCTAAAACCCCGGGCCGCGTCGCCCGGCTGTGAACGGGTTGCGGGCTCCATTGGGGCCGGCCCAGCGGCCAATGATCTTCGGGCCAAGTGTCGGGCGGTGCAGCGGCCTGGTTGCGCGGAGGCCCCTAACGGTCTGAGCCTCGACGCCAGCGGTCGAGCACTCCGTCAACTTTTTCACGGACCTGCTCGCGGGCGTTGTTCCGCGGCACGCCGGTCATGAGCAGTTCGTCGTAGTCGGTGTCTTGGTGGCGGATGGAGGCCACAACTGCCAGCTCCACCGCCTGTTGGTCAAGTCGCTGTCCCTCGGCGGTGCGGCCGACCCGGCCGCTGCGCCGTGCCGCTGTGTGTGCGGCGATCCCGGCAGCGCGCTGAGGGGGACATCCAGGTAGCAGCCGGCTGATCTCCGCGGTCATCCGGTCCGCGAGCTCGCTGTCAACCTCGCGGAGCCGCTCCTCATCGCGGGCTCGACGGCGGGTGCGCGCCTCCGCGTCCGCCAGGCACGATGCCTCGGCATCCACCAGCGCCTGCTCCTCGACGAGGACGCCTTGTCGCTCGTAGCGCCGTCGGGACCGGCTGAAGCGCACGACTACCGCCGAAAGGCCGCTGGCCTTGCGCGCCCGGTGCGTCAAAGCAGTATTGCCGGCCGGCAGATAAGTGAGGTGGTCGAGATCGGCGCAGCTCATGCACAGCGGCGCGTCGTCTTCCATCAGCAGCAAGTCCCCGTGCCCGCCGCACCCTGTGCACGTCCAGTCTTTCAGGGGCGAGACGACGACGAGGTCCGGCGGCCGACTGGCCTGGTCCTGGACGCGCGCGCGTTTCGCCGGTGACAATGTCGGGGAGAGCCAATGCGTACGGTATTCGCGTTCGAAGGACGGGCTGCCGCTGGCGGAGAACCGCAGCGTCTTGCGGTCGCGGGTCCGGGCGAGGTAGCTGGTCTCGCTGGGCTGCAACCCCTGTTCCTGGGCCCAGCGATGCAATGCCCGCATCGCCGTCGAGATCTTGCCCAAGTCGACCTGCACCACCTGTTCAAGATAGGGCGTGCGTCCCTGGCGCCAATGATCTCGCTGCAAAGGCTGCAGCCAACCCATTCCCACGAGCACGTCGACCGGCGCAACGTAACCGTGGTCATTCAGCGCCTTTTCAGCCGCCTGTGCGACCCGCTGCTCGATTGATTGCGCCACGTTCTCTCCCGTCACCGCCTCGTGAACCCGGGCCCCCGCCACCCTCTTTGCGGCGCGGTAAAGCAGCCGGCTGTCGGCGTATTGTGCCGTGAGGTGATTGACCTCCGGGCCGTGGCAGGGCTAAATCCTACCCCTAGTCCCACGGTGCCGCGAGGCGGACCCGGACGCTGAACGGTGACAGGGCAAAAACAGTGCTCATGTCAGTCGAAAAGGCGGAAGGTGCAAACACGGGGCTCCGGACGGAGGCACTCGTGGCCACGCACGTATGCAGTACTGCCCGGGACCAAACAGCCAGGCCACTCATGGACAAGAATGGGAGGATGGATATTGAAGCACTCATGGATCGGGCGACAGAGCTCAAGGCAGCCCTGGTCGACTATGCGACAACGCCGGGGTTCGCCCGACGTCTCTCACAGGCCGTAACATCAGCCTCCGGCTCCGAATCCGGGCGACAGGATGCTTGGGCAGAGGCCGTCGAGGCGCTGCTATATGAGCCGGGCCCGGACGGCCGCGAACCGCTGCTGGATCGGTACCTGCGCACCAACAAGACCATCACCCTGGAAGACCGGTCCGCATACGAGGATTGGCGCGATCACAATGTGTACGGGGCCTTCCGCGTCGATACGCGCCGCGGTGCCGGGCTCACCCTGCACAACCTCATCGACGAGATGGATTACCGAACCTACGCAACCGTCGGCGCGGATGCGATCAGCAAGGTCAAAAGCGGCGGATACGTAATCACACGCCTGGTGCCGATTGGGGACATCTGGACCATCAGCGGCAACCTCCGGATCTTTGGCCCGAAGGACCTTCCCACCGTCAGGGCCCTGGCGGTTTCCCTGCTGGAGCACTTTCCGTCGCTCTTGTTCCGCAACGCGGCGAAGGCCGAAAGCGCACGAAACACGGTGCAGAAGCACCATGCCATCTTCGTGAAGCGTTTCGGCTCGCATGTGATCCGCGGGACCGGGCCTGGAGCCATCGCGGCATACCGCGGTTTCCTTGATGCCTGCAGCGCAGAGCTCGCCGCCGGCGATTCTGCCGTGGCCGGGCTGGTCCTCTCCGGCGAGCAGCTGGCGCCGGACGGTTCCTTCCCGCCGGAGCTCGCGGAATCCGACGACGTGGCGCTCTACCACCACCCGGTGAAGTCCGTGTCTTTCCTCGTGCGCTATGGGGAGGTCGAGGACGCTCACGGCACCCCATCGGCCGACCCGGCTTCGGTCCTGATCCGGCAATATCTGGAGGACTCCACGATCCCGCCCTATGTTCTGGAGGATCTCGCCGGCCGTTTCCCGGACACGGTCGATGAAGTTTACCGGGCAGCCCTCTCCATCCCAGACTTCGAATGGCATCGCGACTGCGAGGACTTGCTCAGCCAGCACAAGGCCGAATATTACAGGGACGCCGACCTCCCCGGCATCACTCCGGTGCCGGTTCTTCTGCTGGACGAATACCGCCGGCAGGCAAAGGCAGGCGGGTCCCGAACGGGTCGGTAAGCCCTTGATCTGTATGGGATGACGGCTGACGCATAGGCATGATTGCCAGGAGGACTTGGCCAGCGCTTCCGACCAGGATTTCACGAGAGATTTCGGAGTTCAGGCGTTTCTCCGGTCACAATGGAAATTGTGAATGAAGACACGCCGGATGTCGTCGGGCAAAGTGCCCTGCCCTGGTTTCCCGATGCGGCAGGCAACGCCGTGAACCGCGAACTCGAGGAACTGCGCCTTGAGAACGCCCGGCTGCGGAAACTGTTGGAACTCACCGAGTCCGAATCACGAGCTCCCCGCCAAGACCAGCCGGCAATTCCTGCAGTTGTGAACCGTGGCCTCGTGACCATGGAATCGCCGTCTGAGGCAAAAGTGCGTCTGTTCCAGGACTTGTTCCGAGCGCGCAGCGATGTCTATGCACTCCGATGGGAGAATTCACGGGACGGTCGATCCGGCTGGATACCCGCCGTCGCCGGCGGTTGGCGCAAAGGCGCGAACATGGCTGATGATCGTTTCTTGCCGCTTACTCCGACCGTTGTGGCTGAACATCTGCGCGGGCGGCAGCACATTGGCCTGTATCCCCTGACTGAGCAGGAAACGTGCTGGTGGGTAGCGGCAGATTTCGACGGCGGTGCGGCAATGTTGGATGCGTTGGCGTACGTCAAGGCTGCGCGCTTTCGCGGGATCCCAGTTGCGCTTGAAGTCTCCCAATCTGGACGCGGAGCTCATGCGTGGATCTTTTTCGGCACGGCCGTACCGGCGTCGGCCGCGCGCCAGCTCGGCACCGGTCTAATTCACGAAGCAATGGGATTGCGCGGAAGCATGAGCTTGGCGAGTTATGACAGGCTTTTTCCGTCCCAAGACGTGCATTCGGGCAAGGGCATGGGCAATCTGATTGCCGCACCGCTGAACGGCAAGCGCCGCCAGCACGGCACAACGTTGTTCCTCGACACCACTACTCTCGAACCGTATGAGGACCAATGGGCGTACCTGTCCAGCCTCGACCGGCTATCAGACGCAGAAGTCAACTCCCACATCCGCAGGCTGCCTGCCGTGAAGTTGGGACAAGAAGTTCGCCGGCTCGAACTGCCCCAGTCGTCCAAGATCGTTCCTCGCCCGGCGCTCATCATTCGCGCTGCCTTCGATTCACGCATAACCATCAAAGCAGCGGATCTGGGGCCGGCCATGATTTCGGCAGTCAAACATGCCGCGTCAATGCCTAACCCCGAATTTTACGATCGTCAACGCCAGCGCCGGTCGACCTGGGACATCCCGCGTTTTCTCCGCAACTATGACGAAACCCTTGAGGGGGACCTTATTTTGCCTCGCGGGTTGTTGTCCCTATTGCATCAACTCGTCGAATCGAGTGGCAGCACACTGCGCATTGATGATCAGCGCGCATCCGGCACCGCTCAAAGTTTCGAGAGGGCGTGCAAAGACAACCGGACGCATCGACGTCGCGCTTTTGCCCACGCTCGCGCGGCGCGACAACGTCGCCGAGCTGACCGCCGGGTACGGATTTGTCATCGTGGATGAGTGCCACCATGTCCCGGCCGCGGCATTCAGCCACGTCATGAACCAGATCCCGGCACGGTACTGGTTGGGGTTGACGGCTACACCGTACCGGCGGGACAAACTGGACTCGCTGATCTACCACCAGCTCGGCAAGATCACGCACACCATTTCACCCCCTGCTCCGGAGCAGCTGCCACGCGACGCACAGGAGGTTGCCGATCCGACACTGGCTTTGAAGCTGCACCGGACGTCCTACAGTTACGGTGGCGGTGCTGATCCCAGCGAGCCTGGCGGGATTTCCACCATTTACAAGGACTTGATCACCAACGAGGTTCGCCTGCAGCAAATATACGACGACGTTATGGCGGCTTACGAACAGAACTCGCGAATTCTTTTGCTGACGACCTGGAAAACCCATCTTAATTCCTTCAGGTCCCGGTTCGAGGCGGATGGTCTGAAGCCGGTGGTCTTCACCGGGGCAATGAGGGCGAAAGAACGACAGGCCGCCGTCGAGCGTCTTTCCAACTCCGATGACTCAGAGCCGCTGCTCGTGTTGGGAACCGGCTCATACATTGGCGAAGGCTTTGATTGTCCGAAGCTGGACACCTTGTTCCTTGCGGCACCCATTTCCTTCAAGGGCAGGTTGGTCCAATACGCTGGCCGAATCATCCGACCGTACCTAGGGAAAACGGTGGCGACCGTTCACGACTACCATGACGAGTCCACTCCGGTGCTGGCAGCTTCACTGAACAAGCGGGCGCCGGGGTACGTCTCGCTCGGGTTCCCCGATCCGCGGAAGCTGCCAAGCGCGTGACGTCGTCATCCCCGCGGGAACAGTCTTCGGTGATTTTGCTACGGCATTAGCCACCAAATGGTCTAGTGACCACCACGGAACGGAAAACGACGGACGTACTTGACGTACGTGCGCATGATTGATGGATGAGCACCCCCATACAGGACACGGTCGGTGGACACGTCTACGGGTTCACGCAAGCACGGGATTCGTTGAAGACGATCCTGGATTTCAGCGAGCGGGGAGGGCTGTCCACGATACGGCGGCCCGACCGGGCCACGGCCGCCGTTGTCAATGGAGAAAGTTTGCGCCGGTATCTGGAATTGACGGTCGTCTCCAATGTCCAGGTCGTGAATGAGGACGGAGCATGGACTGTCTTCATGCCGGGGCATCCTTTTGCCGCTGAGGCCACGGAACTGGCTGAAGCCTTGGCGGACTTCGTCGATGCTTTGCGGGACTACGCGGAGGATTGGGAGGACGATCTGCACGCGGCGCCCAATCACCGCGAGAACTGGGCCTTGGTTCAGCTCATTGACCTGTCCACCGATCAGCAATTGACCGACTGGCTCACCGGCTCGGTGGCATGAGCGTCCGACGCATGGGCGGACGGGACGACCATGAGAAGTTCTGTCTAACCGAGCGCGGGGACCTGGTGACGAATGCCCGAGGGAAACCAGTGCGCCATCACGGGACCTACCGGTTGAGTCTGCAAGATGGACGGATCTTGCGGACCCGGATTTCCCGCCCGGTGGATCGCACCACGTATTCGAGTTCGATCTGGAACCATATTCTCCAAGACCAGCTCGAGGTCAGTGAGGATGAGTTTTGGGCATGCGTTGATGACGGAGCCTTGCCTGCCCGCGGAATGGCAGCCCCTCCCACTTCGGCTATTCCCCTGGCGCTGGTCTGGCAACTCACCACACCGTTGGAATGAATGAACGAGATGCTGCCCGGATGACGAAAGAGCAGGCCGTTCAGGCGATCAACGATTACTGGATGCCGCAAGGGGGAGGACAGGACGACTGGGACGATTCCCCGGTTTCTCGGACTGGGTTTCACTTGCCGTCTCAGTCAATTCCTTCAAAGAGGGGCGTGCACATTATGCACACCCTGCCAGCGGTCATGGGTGGAGCCTCCATGTGTCACAACACCGAGTTCGCCACGCAGGCGGTAGTTGGTGGGTGTTTCGATTTCAGGCGTCCTGGTCAGAAAACCCCACGCATCGACCAGCGGATTCCTGATCGTGGCTTTCAGGTCCGTCCAGCCTCGCTTCGCCTGGACAGATGCGAACCGAAGCTCGTATTCAGCCTTCTTCGTCGGACGCTCTACCTTTTCCCCTTTCGCCATCGCTCAGGGACGCTCGATGGCTTCGGAGAGGTCATCAAGCCATTCGACGGGCTCGTTGCCGAGGCCGGCGGCGATGGCCGTTGCCTTCTCACGCCAGGCGGTGAGTTCTGCAATGGCCAGGTGGGGCTGCTTGGTGGCGAAGGATGCACGCGCCGCCGCGACGATCTCGCGCGCACAGGTCGACCGGTCTGCCGGGCTCAGGGCGAGCATCCAGGGAAAGCGATCGCTCATGCGATCGGCGAGGGTTCCCTCCGTGCTCGTTGTGACAGCCACAAGCTGGGCCGCCAGTTCCAGCAGCGCGGCACGCGCCTCATCGGCGCTCTCCGACATCAGCACCAGGGATTCGCCGTCGCGGCGTGTGACCCGGACCGGGTGATCCGCAGCAGCCGCAAATACATCAGCGGAGGCGCGGTTCCGGGCTTTCTTTCCCGTGAGACTCCGCTTCTGTTGTCGCGTCACGCCGACGCCGGACGCGGGTACGCCACCGCGCTGCAGGCAATGCCGTCCAGCACCGACCTGCACGGCTTTCGGCCGCCCGGCGGCGGGATGACCACCCTGCCGGACGACGGCGTGCTGGTCGACCGGGGCGTACAGGATTCCTTGGGTGTTGTGCACGCGGGTGATCAGGTGACACTGACTCTGCCGCTTCTCGGACACACAGTGCAGGCACAAATCGCCGGGTTCCGGGACGAGCCGCTGGGCACCTTCGCCTACGGCTCGCTCACCTGGCTCAACCGCGCCGTCGGGCCCGTCACGGCCACGTCCGCACTGCTGCGGTACGCACCCGAAGCCGACCGTTCCGCACTGCGCCGCACCCTGACAGCGCTCCTCGGCGTTGCCGCCTATAGGACAGCAAGGCCTTGGCCGGCCTCTACCACCAGTACGTCGGCCTGTTCTACGCATTCGTCGGCGGCATGCTCGTTTTAGGCGGGCTGATGGCCTTCACTGTCGTGTTCACTACCATGTCGGTCAACATCCTCGAACGCGCGCGAGCCGGCCACCCTACGTGCCGGCGGGGTCCGGCACCGAACGGTCGCCCGGTTGGTCGCGGCCGAGAATCTGCTCGTCGCCCTGCTCGGCGTGCTACCCGGCCTGCCCGTCGGCGTGATCGGTCCCAGCGCGTTCCTGTCGACCTACTCGAACTACCTGTTCCGCCTCGACCTCGTCGTGAACCCGGGACCCCTGCTGCTGTCCGCGGCCGCGATCCTCGCCCTCGCCGCGCTATCCCAATGGCCCGGCCTGCGCGCCATACGCCGCCTGAAGATCGTCACCATCGTCCGCGAACGCGGTGGCTGACCGGCCGCCAAGGTCAGTGCCGAGATCAAGCAATCTTCCGGGGTTCCTCTGCTGGCGTCGACCCTGTCGTCGATGTTGCGGCGGCTCACCCCATTGCTGAAGTCTGTGGTCCGCCAGAGGTCGTGACGTCGTAGAGACACAACGACACATCCCCGTGGGTCACCGCATGGTTGAAGCAAGCGGGCGCGATGAGGCCTCGATAGCCACGGCCGACACATCGGCTCAGCGTGCGGCGCATCGTCTTCTCGCTGGAGGGCGTCTGACCCAGGTCGCTCAGAACCCGTCAGGTGTCCAGGATTGCGGTCGGCTCCACGAACGCGAAGTCGAACGTCACCAAGCAACACAACGCCGCATCCAGCAACTGCGGCGCGACACAGGTGGGGCCGGTGATGCCCTCGGTGTCAGGCATCATTCACAGCTGGTGCAAGGGTCAGGCGAACGCGACCGTCTTGGCTCCGGCCAGAACCTCCTCGACGACCTTGGCGGCTCCCACGATGGTGGAGCCCTTCTCGAGTTGCTCCTCGATGATGCCTCGGGGCTTGGCGCACGCGCCGCACAGCCACACCTGGCCGCCGTTCTCGATGAACTCGGTGTACAAGTGGCCGAGCTCCGGCAGCCCCGGCTGGGCCACTCCGTCGGTTCCACCCTTGGTCCCCAGCCACACGGCTTCGATCGTGCACAGCACGATCGCATCCTGGCCCGATCCCGCGGCGACGTTCGCCGCGACAAACGGGAGCGTGGCGCGCTCGGGTTCTTCTTTTCCATGGGTGCAGTTGAAGATCAGCTTCTCGCTCATCTCATCGTCCCCTTTCCACGCTTACCAGCAGACGTCCGTCTCCCGGTGCGTTGATCGAATGAACAACATGGCCCATTAGACGGGCCATGGAAGGCAGATCATCTTTGGCAGCCGGATCGCGGGTGCTCACCAGGAGCACGTCGCCGATCGGGATGCGCTGGATCTGTTCGCGGAAGTCTCGGGCGAGACCGTCGGCGCACCCGAGGTCTCCCGCGTCGTAGGGGTGCACGTGACCCGGCTCGTCCACTGTGCTCGGGCGGAAGCCTGAGCACAGCAGATCAATCGCTTCCACGCGACCGTCGCTGCCGACGTCGAGCATCAGGTGCTGCTCGAGCAGCTGCCATCCCCTCGCGTCGTGGAGCCGGAAGCGGTACGTCAGCACCGCACGGCCTTCGATCTCCTGGGCGCTGGAGGCCTCCACCTGGAACTGGTCGGCCCCCGCGAACCAGCTAGCGAACCGGCGGATGGTGGCGTTCGCGCCCTGATCTGTCATGAGCCTGCCTGGGACCAGCATCCTGAACTGGATCTCCGGGGCCAGCAGCGAGTGGGCTCTCGTGAACTCGCGGGCGGCCAGGGCGTTCAGAAAAGCGGCCGCGACGTCGCGCGGTCCAGCCGCAGCGGGGACGCCCGGCAGGCTGTTGTGCGTATCTTTGGAGAGCATGGCTCCTCCTCAACTCGGTTCGTTCTCGATTCCGCTTCTTTCCACTCACGCTACGGAGGACACCGTTCCGCGAACGTTCCGCTGCAAACGCTGTACGGAGCCGGGGGCGTCGGTTACGATCCCAGTAGTGAAGGAAGTGGAATTCCAACTCCTCGGGCGGTTTGCCGTCTCAGTCAATGGCAATCTGACGCCCGGTGACGCTTGGCGAAGCCGTCGAGCAGCAGACGTTCTCAAGCTGCTCGCGCTCTCCCCTGACCATCGCCTGCACAGGTCGCAGGTCATGGAGGCGCTCTGGCCCGAGAGCGACCCTCAGGCCTCCGGCACAAACCTCCGCAAAGCCCTGTATTTCGCCCGGCGCGCCACAGCAGATGAGCAGACCGTCGTGAACCACCAAGGGGTGCTCGTGCTCTGGCCCGCCGCCGAGGTCCACACCGACGTCGAGCGCTTCGAGAGTGCAGCGCGCCAAGCGCTGGCTGCGAGCGATCCTTCGGCCTGCCGAGCTGCCGCGAATCTTCACCACGGCGAACTCCTTCCCGACGACCGCTACGAGTCCTGGCTGGCCGAGCCACGCCAGCGTCTGCGCCAGCTGTATTTGGATCTTCTGCGCGCAGGGGAGCTGTGGCAGCGGCTCTCCGACGAAGACCCCACCGACGAGCAGGCAGCACGCGCACTCATGCGGGCCCATCTGGGCGCCGGCGAACGCAGAGAGGCGATCCGGCGGTTCGAGCGGCTGCGTGAGGCACTCCATGACCACCTAGGCATCGGGCCGGACCGGGCCACTATCGCCCTCTACGAAGACGTCCTGACCGTCGAAGGTGCGCTCCAGCCCACCCAGGCCGAACGTGCCCACGCCCTGCTCGCCTGGGCCTTGGTGCATCTGAACCGCAACGACCTCAAGGAGGCGGAGCGCGCAGCGGAGGAGGCACGCTCCATCGCCCTCGACTCCAGATTGGGCCGAGAGCTCGGAGAAGCCGCTGTCATCCTCGCCAAGGTCGCCATGGCGCAAGGCCGCTGGCGCGAGCGGTTCGCGGAAGAGCTCGCTGAGTCCATGCGCATGCGGGCCAACATGGAGCCCATCGTCTACGACGCCCACCTCTGCCTCGCCGAGTACCACCTCACAGGGCCTGAGGGCTATGCCATCGCTGCCGACTTCGCACGGCAGATGATGGGGATCGCCGAGGAGGCCGGCTCCGGGACCGGCACCGCCCTCGGCCAACTCATGCTTGGCGAGGCTGAGCTACTTGCCGGGCACCTCATCGAGGCCCAGAAGAACCTCGCACAGGCGGCGGAGGCAAATGACCGCGAAGGCTGTCTTTCCGGATCTGCCCTTTCGCGACAGAGGCTCGCAGAAGTCGCACTCATCGGCGGCCGGAAGTTCGACGCGAACCGGCTGCTTAGCCGGGCGCGCTCATTCGCCGTCCGCTCCGAACTTGCTACCCACCTTTTGGTGCGTGTCTTCGGCACCATGATCCAGGCAGCTGCCGATTCGAAGAAGGCCCTCGCCGTCGTGCGGGTCGCCGAGCGGGAGCTGAGCGGGATGCGTTCCTGCGAGCCCTGCTCGATGGGCTACCTGACCAGTGCTGCGGCGGCCTGCGCGCGAGCCGGCGAACTTGATCGAGCACGCTCCTTCGTCAGCAGAGCAGAAGGAATCGCAGGCATGTGGCAAGGAGGCCTGTGGAGCGGCGCCGTGTGGGAAGCCCGTGGCGTCCTCCGTCAGGCCGAGGGAGCGGACGAACAGTCGCGGGCAATGTTCCGCGAAGCGGCCCAGGAGTACACCCGCGCCGGCAGCCAGGCCGATGCCGACCGCTGCCTCGAAGCCGCGGCGAGCCCGCAGAGCAGGAGCACCCCTTCCGGATAGGTGCTCGCGCTCCTCACGGCAGGACTTGCGTACTTCATGGCGATGGGTCGGAGGAAAGAAGGTCTCCTCCGACGCCCCTCGTCCCGTTGCCCTCCTGGTTGTGGCAGGGCTGACCTGGACCCGGCAGATTGAGGAGCTGGCAGCCCTGCAAGCATCAGCGGCTCAACTCCTCGCAGCTACATCTAAGACACTGCTCCACAGTACCCCTAGGCTTGATGGAGAACCCTCGTGCTTCGTAATGCCCTCGATGAGAAATTGTGTCTTTGGAGCGCCACCCAGACCAACCCGAAAACAGGACAGCTCCACTCTTCGGACTGGCTTCTGGATCCCTCTGTGTTGATAGAGCGGATCGTGGGCAGGGATATTCCCGATGCCAGGTCACGGGCGGGGAGGTCAACGCACCTGCAACCGACGCACCTTCGGGAGCCGCTGCATGAGGATTTGCTTGCTGTCATGTCGCTTGGTATGTGGCGGTTCATGCTGCCGGGCCGTAAGGATGCCGGGAAGCAGCTGCTGTGGGATCAGGCGCTGAGTTCGGCATTCCCGAACTTGAAACGACCGGTCCATGAACTGGAGAGGGCGGTCGAAGGCGTGTATCGCCTGCGCAATCGTGTCGCGCATCTTGAACCCCTTATAAACAGTCGAATCGAAGCCCAGCTCGCGAACATGCGCACGGTCATCGGCGCGATTGACCAGGACGCTGTCGTGGTTCGCCTCCGTCGAGAAGATCGGCCAGACCCTGAAAGAGCGTCCAGCAGTCAACCGCGGCCCCTGACATGTACGTCATTTGAAGGTAGTGCTGCTCGCAAGGTCTCGGCCGGTCAGGGTGCCTTTGGCCCTCTGACTGTGCACATATCAGCTTTTTTGTGAGCCCTTTCGGGGGCCCATTTTTGTTGGTGGCCGTTGCTTTGGTTGGGTGCCTCGTTTCTTTGTCACGGTCACGGTATGGGTTCATACTCCTTCATGGTCTGGCCGGGCTGAGACTGCATGACTGGGTGGAGTTGGGGGAGTGGGTCCGTGCTGTGTCGTTGCCAGTTTCTGCCTTCATGGCTGTTCATGGCAGACCTCCTGGTTAACTGAATGACTACCAGTCATCGGAGGCCCGCGTCTGCCGCTGCTCCGTTTCGTCACTGAGCCCCGCCCACCCCGCTTGTCGGCTGGGGGTCTCTGGAACCCGGCCAACATGATGCGCTGAAACTGTTACATGGCGGTCCCGGGAAACCTGCTGGCGCCCATCCCCGCGACTGAGGTGGCGGCATGGGGCTCGACATGATGGCGGTAATCGCGGAAGCCTTAGACCATGCCCCGAACCCAAGGGGGAGAGTCTGTCCTTTCCCGTGCCCCACCGACCCTCGGCCTCAGGGACGTCGCCATGCCGTTCATGGAAGACCTGCACGCCATCATTGGCCAGCACATCCAGCTCGGCGTCATGGAAGGCGGCGACGTGCTCTTCGTGGAGCGCCTGACTGCACCCGGAGCTGTTATCAACTACACGTGCGTCGCTGGTCGGCTGCCCCTGCACGCCTCCTCTTCCGGGCTTCTCCTCCTGACGTTTGCCCCGCCGGCGCAACAGGAGCGGATCATTGCATAGCCCCTTCGATGTGACCAAGTCTTCTGTTGCGGAGACCCTGCGTTTGGATGCCCGCGTCCATCAGGGGATCTATGCTGCGGCAGCAAATCCGCACCTGGAAGATGCACTGATCCGCTACGACAACCTGGCCACGCGGATCTGGTGCATGGTCCTGGACCGCCTGCCCGATCTTTCCCGCCACGTGCATGAACACGTCGATCTCCTTCGCGCGGTAATCGACGGCGACGAGGCCAAGGCTGCGGAACTGGCACGAATCCATGTGGACGGCTTCGAGAAGGCTGTCCGGCACGCGCTCTTCGCAGCCTAAAGGCGGATCCGTGCTTTTGCCAGTAGCCTGTGGCCGCCACCGACCCCCCATCCTGCGTTCAGGGCATTGTTGTGGGTCAATGGCGGCCTACGGCGGTGTAAGCGGCTACCGTGCCTTGTTGTGCATTACGTGCTTCGTGCGGGAGTAGTCGTCCAGAGCGTAGGCTGACAGGTCGCGCCCGTAGCCGGAGCTCTTGAAGCCGCTCCAGGGCATTTCGTTGGCCAGCACTAGATGGGAGTTGACCCATACGGTGCCCGCGTCCAGACGGGAGGCCATGTCGTGGCCCAGCTGCGGATTGAGCGTCCACACAGAGGCGGCAAGCCCGTATGGCACCTGGTTGGCCCGGGTCACGGCTTCCTCCTCGCTGGAGAATGTCTCGACAGTGACGACGGGGCCGAAGATCTCCTCCTGCGTGCAGGCGGCCCCCTCGGGGACGTCCACGAGCACCGTGGGGGCCACGAAGTAACCGCGGCCCTCCAAGGCGCCTCCGCCGAGGGCGGCTTTGGCTCCGGCGGCTTTGGCGCGCTCGAGGTGGCCGAGGACCCGCTCGAAGTGGGCCTTCGAGATCATCGGCCCCATTTCGACGTCGGCGCCCGCGGTGGGCTCCCCAACCACCAGGGTTCCCACTTGCTCGACGAGCAACTGGGAGAACCGCTCAGCCACCGACTCGTGGACGAGGACCCGGCAGCCGGCGCCGCACTCCTGCCCCGAGTTCCAGTACCCCGCCGCGCGCAGGGACTCGGCGGCCGCGGCCAGGTCGGCGTCGGCGAAGATCACCACGGGGGCCTTCCCGCCCAGCTCCAGGTGCACGCGCTTGACCGTTTCCGCGGCCGCACGGGCCACGGCCCGGCCGCTGTTGACAGAGCCGGTCAGGGCAATCATGTCCACCTTGGGGTGCTCGGCGAGGCGGGCACCGATGACCGGACCGAGGCCGGTGACGACGTTGAACACTCCCGCAGGCAGTAGATCCGCGATCAGCTCCGCGAAGTTCAAGGTGGTCAGCGGGGTCTGCTCCGACGGCTTGAGGACCATCGTGTTTCCCGCAGCCAGGATGGGGGCGATTTTCCACGCGGCCATCAGCAGGGGATAGTTCCACGGGGTCACCACACCGACGACACCCAGCGGTTCCCGCAGGATCACCGAAAGGTGGTTCTCGGCGTACTCGCCCGCAGCGAGGGAAGTCGTGGCCCTGACGGCCCCAGCCATGAAACGGAACGAGTCGATGGAACCCGCGACGTCGTCCTCGGCCACCATCATCGCCTTGCCTGTGTTGAGTGCCTCCAACCGGGCTAGAAGATCGGCATTCTCGGCTAGCCGGTCGGCGATCGCCAGCAGGATTTCCGAGCGGTGCTTCGGCACGGTGCGGCCCCAGGCCTCCTTAGCGTCGAATGCGGCCTGGATGGCGGCGTCGGCGTCCTCGACGGTGCCCTGGGCGACCTGGCAGATGACGGCCTCAGTAGACGGGTCGACGATGGCCTGAGTCTCGCCGGAGGTTCCCGCACGGAACTGTCCGGCGATAAAGTGCTGGCCCTGGGGCAGCTCCCCGGCGGCAAGAAGGGGGGACGGGTCAGTAGCCCGGCGTACGGTGCCGGGGGCGGTCGTTGCAGTAGTTGTCATAGTCGATCACTCCTGATGGTTGTTGGTGGGATGGGAAATCCAAGGCTTGGCGTGGATGGACCGATCTGAGCTGTCGGGCGTGCGCGTCGTCTAGGCGTATGCCGCATCCAGCTGCAGTTCGCTTATGAGCTTCTGGATGCGGGCCAGGTTGGCGGGATCCAGGTCTGCGATGGGCCGGCGCGGTGTGCCGATGGGGTGGCCGAGCATTCCCAAGGCGGCCTTGACGGCGGGCACGAAGGGGGCGGAGAGGATGGCGTCAATGAGGGGGTAGATACGGTTCCACTCGGTCCGGGCGGTGGTGAAGTCGCCGGCGGCGACGGCCCGGTGCACGGCCACGATCTCGCGCGGCACGATGTTGGCGGTGCCCGCCATGACGGCGGGTGCGCCTTCGGTCAAAGCGGCCAGGATCAAGTTGTCGGCCCCGATGATGGTGGAGATGTGTTCGCTGTGGTGGTGGATCAGCTGGGTGGCCTGTCCCATGTCGCCGCTGGAGTCCTTGATATAGCGGATGTTCTCCACTTCGCGGGCCAGCTTCCCCACGGTCCTGGAGTCGAGGTTGACCCCGGTTGCGCTGGGGAAGTTGTACAGCATTACTGGAAGCTCCACCGCGTCGGCCACCGTGCGCAGGTAGCCTGTGGTCTCGGTGAGGGATAGCGCCTCATAGTATGGGGTGGCCAGCATGAGCACATCGGCCCCGCACTCCTGCGCGTGTCGGGACAAGCGAATGGCTTCGGCCGTGTTCATTGCCCCGGTCTGGGCGACCACCGGCACCCGCCCGGCCGTATGTCTCACAACGGTTTCCACGACGAGGCGTCGTTCATCGTTGCTGAGCGCAGCGAATTCGCCGGTAGAGCCGCAGGCGACGACCCCGTCGACTCCGCCATCGATGGATCGGTCCACGAGAAAACGCAGTTTTGGTTCATCGATTTGGCCGTCGGCGGTAAACGGGGTGGCAAGGGCGGTGAGTACACCGCTGAGCTGGGAAGACATCTAGGATCCTGTCTGCTGATGGTGGAATGGGACATGGTTAGTAGGGGAGGCCTCACGTGCCGGCGGTCACTCGTGGGCTGGCATGGTACTTGTCAACTGCTGAGTGAGTTGCCCTGCGCCGTCAAGCAGGAGCTTGAGGTGGCGCTGTTTTGTGTGATCTGATTCAACGCGTTGCTGGGGTCCGACCATGGCCAAGGCTGCGAACATTTGCCCGACGTTGTCGCGGAGCGGTACTGCCATCGCGAAAAGCCCATCTTCGAGTTCATCGTCAATTTGTGCCCATCCTTGGCCGCGGACGCGGTCCAGTTCTGCACGGAGAGCCTGCCGGTTCGTGATTGTTCTTGCGGCGAGTTTCGGTAGATCCTCCCCGGTCGCTCGGAACACCTGTTCTGGCGTGAGTTCGGCCAGGAGCAGCTTTCCGGTAGCGGACGCGTGGAGGGGCCATCTCATGCCGCGCATGTCGGACATTGTCACAAGGATGGATCTGGGGGACTCTTGGAGCACGAGATCGAACTCGAAGAGGCCCCGGCGCAGGCTCAGCGTTATCGTCTCTCCAAGCTGCTCGGCAAGACTCTTGGCGGTGCCCCTTGTCCGTGCGATCACTCCGGCCGCCGGATCTGCCGATCGTGCGATACGCGCCAGGTCCCAGCCCAGGGAGTAATGGGTGTCCCGCCGGTCAACAAAGCCTTCCTCTTCCAAGGTGAGCAGGAGCCGGAACGTCGTTGGACGGGGCAACCCGACCTTTCTCGCAATGTCCGTGGCCGTGGCTGCTTCAGGACTTCCGGCCAGGGCCCGTAGCACGCTGATAGCTCGTGCTACGGACCTGTTCGCGCTGATCGTGCCCTTGGGTTGGGAGCCCTTATCGCTCACGAGAAGCTGCCTTCCGAGTGGTTGTCTCTGGAGTTAGCCAGCGGCCGTGGACTCGAAGGAGATCTCGCGCCGACCGGCGGAACTGCCCATCAAATGGGTGTTTGGAACCGCTACGTCAATATGATTGCCCTTTACTTGAACCAGCTGTCCGCGGCTTGGCGATTTGCGGGGGTTTCAAGCCACTTCTTGGCGCCTGCGACGGGATCCTTGGCCTCACTGGATGCGAGCATCAGGCTTGCGAACTGGTCGTCGGTGATCTTCATGTTGGACATCCACTTGACGACCTCGGGGTCTTTGGCCGCGAATTTCTTGGAGAGCACCATGTATGAGCCGTCGGGCTTGGGCCATGCGCCGAGGTCGTCGGTGAGCACTTTGATGGGCAGTTGTGAGAAGGCCCAGTGCGGTGTCCACAGCGTCGCCACGAGCGGCTTGTCCTTCGCGGCGGCGTCCTTGAGGGCCGCCAGCGTCGCGGGGGTGCTTCCCGCTACAATGTTGAGCTTGTCGCTTGCCGCGTATTTCTTCAGGACGTCGGGCAGGAGCTTCATCTCGCCGGAACCGGCTTCAATACCGATGATCTTCGAATCGTATTTGGCAGCGTTCTGGACGACCTCCGAAATCGTGTTCTCGGGGACAGACTTCGGTGCGACCAGGACGAGGCGGTCGTTGGCGAAGAAGGGCTGGTCCAGGATTTGGAGCTGGTCCTTGTACTTGTCAACGTAGGTGCCGTGCGTGCTGGGCAGCCATGCGTTGAGGTAGCCGTCCAGGTCGCCGCGGGCGACGGCGGAGAAGCCGGCGGCGAGGTCGACCTGCTTGGTCTGGAGCGTGTAGCCGTGCTCGCTGAGCAGTTCCTGCCAGAGTCCGGTGACGGCGACGGTGTCGTCGTATCCGGCCACTGTGGCAACGGTGATGGTTTTGTCACCGGATTGGGTGTTGGTGGCGCCGGTGCTGACACCGGAACATGCGGCCACGGAGGCGGTGAGGAAGGCACAGGCCAGGAAGGCCCCGATCTTCTTATTCAAGGTGGTCTCCAATATGAGGGGGGTTGGGGTGGGGAGGTTTAGTTGGCAACTGCGGCAGCAGTGGCTGCCGGGGTCGCGGCCGCAGCCTTCTGTTCTTTGCGGATGCGCCTGCGGCGCAGGACGTCACCGAGGGACTGGGCACCGCTGGTGACACGGTCAAGGTAGACCGCAAGGATGACGACGGCGATTCCGCCTTCGAAGCCGCGGGCGGTGTCGAGCTGGGCAACGCCTTGGACGACGACGCCGCCCAGCCCGCCTGCCCCTACCAGCCCTGCGACGACGACCATGGAGAGGGCGAGCATGATGACCTGGTTGACGCCGGCCATGATCGAGGGGAAGGCCAGCGGCAGCTGGACGTCTTTGAGGATGAGGCTTCTCTTCGCCCCGAACGCCGTGGCGGCCTCAAGGAGTTCGACGTCGAGCTTGCGGATGCCCAGTTCGGTCAGGCGGACGGCCGGAGGAATCGCGAACACGATGGTAGCGGCGATGCCGGGGACCGTGCCGACGCCGAAGAAGAAGACGGCAGGGATGAGGTACACGAACACGGGCATGGCCTGCATGAGGTCCAGGATCGGACGCACGACTGCGCTCACGGTGGAATTCAGTGCCGCCCAGATCCCCAGGGGGATACCGATAGCCAGGGAGAACAGCACGGACACGAGCACCACGGCCAGCGTGGACATGCTCTCGACCCAGAGCCCGATGGAGAGGATGAGCAGGAACGCCAGCACGGAGAAGACAGTCAGGCCGACGCTTCGTGTCAGCACAGCAGCCAGTGCTGCCAGCATGACGATGATGACGAACGGGTGCAGTCCGACGAGGGTGTCTTGCACGCCGCCAACGATCCCGTTGACGAGCCAGGCCACGCCGTCGAAGAACCATCCGAAGTTGGCAAGCATCCAGTCGATGACCGAGGCGAACCAATCGCCTATATTAAGACGCATTGCTGAGCCCCTTGGGTGAGAGTGCCGCAAAGACTTCCCCTGCGGTCACGGTTCCGATTGATTCGCCGTCATTGTCGACGACGTCGACCTGGCCGGCGCCTGCCGCGAAGATCGGCAGCAATTCATGCAGGACGGTGCCTTCCGGGACCTGCAAGGCTTCATTTCCGGCAGGCGACCCGGTTGCTCGCGCGATGCTCGTGTGCCGGGCGATCATCCCCGCGGTGAGGACCCTGCTTCGATCGACTTCGGCAACGAATTCTTCGATGTATGGATCTGCGGGGGCTTCGAGCAGGTCCAGCGCAGTACCGCACTGGATGTCCTTGCCCTGTTTCATCACCATGATCCGGTCCCCGAGGTACATGGCCTCGTTGAGATCGTGGGTGACGAAGATGATGGTTTTCTTGAAGTTGCGCTGCAGTTTGATCAGCAGTTCCTGCATGTCCTTACGGATGAGCGGATCCAAGGCACTGAACGGTTCGTCCATCAGCAGGATTTCAGCATCCGTGGCCAAGGCCCGCGCCAGTCCAACCCGCTGCTTCATGCCGCCGCTGAGCTGGTCCGGCATGGCATGGATGCGGTCTCCGAGCCCGACGAGCTTGAGGGCTTCGACCGCCTTCGCTTCCCTGATCTGCTTGTCCACCCCGCGCACCTTGAGGCCGAAGGCGACATTGTCTATCAGCGACTTGTGCGGGAAGAGCCCGAAGTGCTGGAACACCATGTTGATGGTCTGGTTTCGGTAGGCCCGCAGTTCGGTGGGTGCTAATGAGCGGACATCTTTACCATCGACAGAAATGGTTCCGTCACTGGCGTCGATCAGCCGGTTGACCATGCGGATAATGGTCGACTTCCCGGAACCGGACAACCCCATGATGACGAAGACCTGTCCCTTCTGTACCTGGAAGGAGACGTCGTTGACCGCGACGAAGCCCTCCTGTGCTGACTTCTTTCGTAGCCACCCCAGGGACCGGCTCTTTGCTGGGTGGAAGACCTTAGTAAGGTGCTCCACGTGGATGAAGGGCGCCTCAGGGTTCATCGCTTGCCCGGTACGATCGCTCGTCTGTGCTTCAAGTTGCTTGGCGCTCACGGGTTGCTCCTGGTTTGGTTGCCGAGATGCCAGATATTCATTGAGGACAGGAGCTCCCGCGGGTCCCACACGACTGATTCCTCCGTGATGAGACCGTCCTTGTGCCGCATGAACGAGGCGCCGTTCACGGTCACCACGCGCTGGGTGGGCGGAACATCCATGAAGGTGCCGGTGTGCTTTCCATAGCTCTCCCAGTTGATAGCGATGAGATCGGAGTCTTCTATGGCGTACAGGATGCGGACTTTGAAGTCTGAGAATGCGGCATGCGAGTCCTCGATTTGCCGAATCACCTCGGGCAGGCCTTCTTCGCCGGTCTTTGAGTGGCGCACGTAGTCCTTGGCGACGATCCTTTCGAAGGCGCCGGTGTCCCCTTCCCCCCAGGCGCGACTCCAGGCATCGATGATGCGTGACAACATGTTCATTGTTTAGGCTTTCTCGGTAGGTGCAGCGGGTGGCCAGAGGGTGAATTCTCCGAACTTCCCGCCGCGGAACATCAGTGCATCGTCCGAACCGGCCTCCATGGCGGATACCGAGCCGACGATCATGTAGTGGTCTCCGGCAACAACTTCGGAGATCACGTGGCAGTCGATCCAGGCTGTCGAGTTGAGGATTCGCGGAGTGCCGATGGCACTTTCCTCGTAGTCGATGCCGCGGAACTTGTCTTCACCCTTCCGCGCGAGGGCCTTGCAGACGCTGAGCTGCTCGATCGAGAGCATATTGGCGGTGAACCGCCCCAGGGAGCGCAGGGTCGGCCAGGTGCTGGAGGACTTGTCCACGCAGAAGGTGACAAGGGCCGGCTCGAGGGAAAGGGACTGGAAGGTTCCAACGACGAAACCCATGGGTTTACCTTCGTCGGTGAGACCCGTGATTGCCACAACCCCTGTGGGGAGCAGGCCGAGTACCTGACGGTAGTCGCTGGGGGTGATGGCTCCAACGGGAGCCGATGACGTCTCGGTGCTCATCTGGACGCTCCTACAGTGCCTTGGCGGACAACGTGTCACGGTAAACGGCTCCGGGGTGATCTTCGGCTAGTCGTGCCTGGCCGGCGCCGAAGAGATTCTCGCGCAGTGTGGACCCGTCGTACCCCGTGCGCATAAGGCTGCGCCGCTGGAGTTCCGGCACCACGAAATCGGTGAAATCCTTGATGTCCTGGTACTTCACGGCATGGGAGACGTTGAAACCATCGATGCCTGTTTCCTCCACCCAGGAGGCCAGTTCGTCGGCGACCGTTTCGGGACCGCCCACGATGACGGGCGAGGTCCCGCCGATGCCGATGTACTCGGCGATGTCGCGCGGGGTCCATTCCTTGTCCGGGTCCATCTTTGAGAAGATGTCCACCATCGTCTGGCCCGCGTTGGTCTTGACATGCCGCAGGGGAACGTCGGGATCGAAGGTGGACATGTCCAACCCGCTCCACCCGCTGTACCGGGCCATGGCGCCCTCATAGGAGACCAGCTTCCGGTACTCCTCGTACTTTTTCCGGGCTTCATCGTCAGTCGCTCCGCTGATCACAGTGATCATCTGCAGCACGGCGATGTGGGCTGGATTCCTTCCGGCTTCCGCAGCCTGCTGGCGGAGCCGGTCGACCTGTTGCTTCAGTGCCGACTTCGTCAGGGCGTTCATGAAGACGGCCTCGGCCGTGGCTGCCGCGAGGGCGACGCCGCGGCTGGAGCCTCCTGCCTGGAAGATCACCGGGGTGCGCTGAGGAGAAGGCTCGCAAAGGGCGATGCCCGGCACCATGAAGTGCTCGCCCGAGTGTTCGATGGGATGAACCCGCTGCGGATCGACATATGTGGAGGAAGCGGGATCCGCCACAACTGCCCGGTCCTCCCACGACGCCTCCCAGAGCTTAAGGGCAACCTCGATGAACTCCTCGGCTACCTCGTACCTGTCGTCGTGGGCACGCTGGACTCCGGTCCCGAGATTCCTGGCCGCGCTGTCTGCATAAGACGTCACGACATTCCAGCCGATGCGTCCGTCGGTAAGGTGATCGAGCGTGGCGAACTTCCGGGCAAGGGAGTAGGGGTGGTCGTAGGCGGTCGTGGACGTTACGCCGAAACCGAGATGCCTGGTTGCGGCGGCCATCGCGGGAATGACGTAGGAAGGATCGTTGGCAGGGATCTGCGCCGCGTCCTTCAATGCGGCGTCCACGTTGCCGCGATAGACATCGTGATATCCCACGTTGTCAGCGAAGAAGATCCCATCGAAGCACGCCTCTTCCAGCATGCGGGCGTATTCCACCCAGTACTTCAGCGACTTGTACTCGGAGCCCCGGTCCGCCGGGTGCTTCCACAACCCGGCCGACAAGTGGGCCGGACCGGTGAAGTCGAAGGCGAAGAGCCTCATATGCGTCATGGCCACAATATCCTTCTGTTCACTAGATGAACATGTTGATTGCTTAGTGAACACAGCATAGAGTGGCCTGAGTCACAGCGTCAAGAGTCAATTTGAATACCGTGTTCAGAAATGATGATCTAGCGGGGGGGCGCGAATGTATCTGAGTGGCGGGACCATCGTGGCCACTTGCCGCGCGCTGCGGGCTGATGAGTGGACGAGGAGAATCGGCAATGGCCTTATTGGCTGAATTGAGCGGGTGGCTCGGAGCGTTGGCCGTGCTCGCCGGGTATGCGTCCTTCTCGCTCGGGTGGATCGCCAATGGGCGGATCTTCCAAGCTTGCAACCTGTTAGGGTCGGCAGCTCTGATGCTGAATGGCCTCTATCACGACGCCTGGCCCTCGGTGTCCCTGAACATTGCTTGGGCCACAATCTCGTGCGTCGCCCTGATCCGGGCCCTGCGGGCCGAGCGTTCCGTTTTCCCCGGAGGTCTTCGGGCTCCTGCCGCCCGGGCTGAGTCCACGGCGTGCGAAGAATTAGCTCGCGGCGGAGGGGCGGCATGTTCCTCGTCGCCTCACGGCAAAGCGGAGCCGATCCTTTGACGAGGCTCAAGTTGCAATATATATTGAACGCTAGGTTCATTAAATGAACACTTGATTCGCGACGGATTTGCCATGCCGGCCATTCAATGCGACGTCGAACGACGGGCCGATCACCGGCAGCCCGAGAGCGGGATTTCTTATGACCGGTATCCGAATCTACCGGTATTGCCAATCGCTCAGGATGCAGCGAACCACGACAGGAACAATCGCATGAGTCCCCAAGCTTCGCTGCCCGCATGGGCGATCCAACGTGTGGCTACCGTTCTTGAAGCAGAGAACAGGGAAGGGCGGCCAAAGGGGACCGCCGTCGACTTGGCGCGCCGGGCCGGACTCAGCAAGAGCCTTGCGCGACGTTGCCTGAACCAGCTCCGGGACGGCCGGTCGAGGACCATTCGCTGAATTTCAAACAGGCGTCATCCCCGCGCTTCGAAGGGTCAGGCCCGCGGGCGATTAGGCCAGGGCCTTGGCGATTTCTTCCGCGGACTGGCGAAGTTTGTCGATCGTTTCGGGAAGGCGGTCCGACTTGAGTCGCTGCGTGGGCCCGTTGATCGTCACAATGCCAATGAGTTCTCCGGCGGGATCCCTGACCGGGCATCCGACCGCGAACAGGCCGTCTTCGAGCTCGTTGTCGAGGATTGCGTAGCCCTGCTCCCGGACCTTGCCCAACTCGCGGAGAAGTTCGTCCCGGTTGGTGATGGTCTGCAGCGTGTAGGACTCCAGCTTTTTAGGCAGTTCCGCCGCGACTTTTTCGTCGCTCTGCTCGGCGAGAATCAACTTTCCGGTCGCGCTGGCATGCAGCGGGTAGCTTCCGCCTAGGTACTGGTGGGATGCGCTGAGGTAGCGTGAGGCTGAGGCTTCGGCGATCACCTGGTGGTCCCAGTCGCCGCGCACAATGACGAAGCTGAAGGTCTCATTGAGCCTGGCCGCGTACTCGTCCAGGATGGGCTGGATCTTGGCAACCGCGCCCGCATACGGATCGGCCAGCCTGCCCAGGCGCGCGACTTGCCATCCAAGCAGATAGCGGTTATCCACGCGTTCGACAAAACCGGTCTGTTCCAAGCTCAGGAGCAGGCGGAACGCTGTTGGTCGCGTCATCTTAACCGCTTGCGCCAGTTCGGTGACGGTGATGCCTTCCCGGTGGCGGCCGAGTTCCTTGAGCAACACGGTGGCCTTGATGACGGATTTGTTGGTCAGGTCAAAGGGCTCCTGCGGAGTTGACGCCTCGTCGTCCACTGGTGCTTGTTCCGGCGCTGCACTTTGTACCGATGCCATTTCCGCTCCTGCTCCCCGTCCGCTGAAAGGCCCCGACGACCTTGATTACACATCTCATCTTAGGGCCTTTCAAGTTGCGAACCAGGCGTTCAGTCTCAGCTCGCAACGGGAAATCTTCGGTGCGCATTGGCCTTCCCCGGCGGATGGGGAGAAGCGGCGCGCCGGGCGAAAATCCGTTCCGACCTGCGCAGTGTGCGACGCGCCCTATCGTCCTACCTTGACAGTGAGCCACGCTACATTTACATTGAACGCAGTGTTCATAATAAAATTTGAACGTAATGTTCAATAAGTGAACGTTCTCGGAACAAGTTGTCGCCCTGTCCGGCGCAGTCCAAGGAAGCACCGCTGCCATGAAAAACGAACCCCTGAGCCTCTTCGCCTTCGACGTCTTCGCCCCGGCCCACCTCACATCCGGCTCCTGGCGGAACGAAGGCGACCAAGGCCACCGCTATACCGACCTTCAATACTGGACGGGTATCGCCAGGATGCTTGAGGAAGCCAGCTTCGACGGGATCTTCTTCGCGGATAACCTCGGCTACCACGATGTCTTCCGGGGGAACGGGGATGCTGCCCTGCGTGATGCGGCGCAGTTCCCCATCAACGACCCGACCGTGCTGATCAGCGGCATGGCCGCCGTGACGAAGCACCTCACCTTCGGCGTGACCTGCTCGGCCACCTATGAGCCGCCGTATCTGCTCGCCCGCAAGTTCAGCAGCCTGGATCACCTCACCTCCGGACGCGTGGGCTGGAACATCGTCACCTCGTACTCAGAGGCCGCCGCACGGAACCTCGGCAAGGAACAGCAGCTCACCCCCCAAGAGCGCTACGACATGGCCGACGAGTACATGGACGTCGTCTACAAGCTCTGGGAAGGCTCCTTCGAAGAAGACGCCGTCGTCCGGGACACTGCATCGGCCACGTACATCGACCCCGCGAAGGTGCACCAGATCAACCATTCCGGCGAGTACTTCACGGTGCCCGGGTTCCACCTCTGCGAGCCTTCCCCGCAGCGCACCCCGGCCCTGTTCCAGGCAGGTTCTTCCTCCAGGGGCATGGCCTTCGGTGGCAAGCACGCCGAAGCGGTCTTTATCCAGAGCACTTCCGTGGAGGGCGCCAAGCGCACGGTGGCCAGGCTCCGGCAGGCGGTGGCAGAGGCAGGTCGCGATCCCCGCGACGTCAAGGTTGTCATCCTGCTCACCGTGGTGGTGGCACCCACCGATGAAGAAGCCCAGGCAAAGTACCGCAAGGCCGTGGAGAACGCACCGATCGATGGAATCCTGGCTCGCTTCAGCGGTTGGACCGGCATCGACATGTCCACGTACGAGCTGGACGTGCCCTTGAGGTCCGTCGGAACGAAGGCGGGGCAGTCCATGGTGGACATGTTCTCCGCGGCCGACCTAGACCGGGACTGGACCCCGCGCCAGATCGCGGAATTCCTCGCCGTCGGCGGCACCGGGTCCACAGTCATCGGTTCCCCGGAGACGGTCTCCGCCGAACTGCGCCGCTGGCGCGACGAGGCCGACGTCGACGGCATCAACCTCAGCTACACCACCAAGCCGGGGAGCTGGGAAGACTTCATCGAGCTGGCTCTCCCCGAACTCCGTGCCCAGGGGATTGTTGCCCCGGCGCGCTCCGAGGAACAGGAACCCGTCACCCTGCGCGAAAAGCTCTTCCCCGGGCACAAGCACACCTTGGACGGCCACCCCGCAACGGCAGAGCGTGCCAGGCGCCTCACGGACTCCAGCCGCTAAGCCCCAGCCCCAACGGACAGATCAACGAAAGATACTTCAATGACTGAACAGACTGACGTCGTCGTCATCGGTGCCGGTCTTGCCGGCCTCATCTCTGCCCGTGAGCTCGGCAACCGCGGCCACGCCGTGGTTGTGCTGGAAGCCCGGGACCGCCTTGGCGGCCGTTTGTGGACGGAGCGCCGCCTGGGCCAGAACCTGGAGCTCGGCGGCAACTGGCTGCACTGGACCCAGCCCCACGTCTGGGCCGAGGTCACCCGCTACGGCCTGGAGGTCTCCCGGGGTCCGCGCTCGGAGGAAACCTACTGGCTCGCCGGTAGCGAGGTGCGGCGCGGCAACTTGGACGACTTCATGAAGCTGATCGACCCGGGCATGACCCGGCTGCTGGAAGACACCGTGAAGTGGCTCCCCCGACCGGATGCACCACTGACTGTGGAGAACTTGGCAGAGGTCGATCAGTACAACCTGCAGGAAATGCTGGACAAGCTGGACCTCTCGGAAGACGAGCGGAACGCGAACGAGGCCGCCTGGGTCGGCCACTTCAACGCCCCGCTGGATCAGTGCGCCTACGTCAACGCTCTGCGATGGACCGCCGGATCCTCAGGACACTGGCACCTGATGCATGAGGCCTCCGCGATCTTCCGCCTGAAGAACGGCAACGACGGGCTGGCTAATGCCATTGCCGGGGACACCAACGCGGACATTCGCCTCAACACCCCGGTAACCGCCGTCCGCCACAACGCCGATGGAGCCACGATCACTTACGGCGATGGACAGGAAATCCAGGCCAAAAAAGTGGTCATCACGCTGCCGCAGAACGTGCTGCATAAGCTCGACGTCGAGCCCGCCCTGTCCGAGGGAAAGCTCGCACCCAGCAGGGAAAAGACCGCCTCCCAGGGTGTCAAGGCCTGGATCCGGGTCGGTCGTCGAGGAGAACGGGGACCCATCAAGCCGTTCTTCGCGTACTCTGCCCAGGACAAACCGCTCTCCGTGATCCGCACCGAGTTCCTCGGAGAAGACGACGCCGTGATGGTGGGCTTCGGGGCCGATGCGAACCGCATCGACGTCACCGATCGCGAGCAGGTCCAGGAAGCCATCGAGGTCTGGCGCGACGACCTGGAAGTTCTTGAGGTCACCGGTCACAAATGGGGCGAAGACCCATACGCCGAGGAAACCTGGCAGATCCAGCGGCCCGGCCAGCTCACCAAATACCACCTGGCGCAGCAAGCCAGCGAAGGAGCGCTGCATTTTGCCAGCAGCGATACCGCGAACATCTGGGCCGGCTTCTTCGACGGAGCCATCGAAAGCGGCTTGCGCGCCGGCCGGAACGTCCACGCAGAACTGAAGGCCGCCGTACTGGAGGAACAGTCATGAGCGCCCCGGCACTCGAAGCCCGCCCTATCGCCTCGGACCACTACCGGGCCGTCATGCGGCACCTGCCCACCGGCGTTGCCGCCATCTGCTCCACCGATACCGTCACCGGTAAGCAAAACGGCATGATCGTCGGAACGTTCGCCTCCCTTTCAATGGAACCCGCGTTGGTGACGTTCAGCGTCACCCATACGTCCACCAGTTGGCCGAAGATCGCTTGGGTTGATCGGTTCAGCGTCAGCCTGCTTGCTGAAGACCAGCAGCACGTGTGCCGGGCACTCTCGGCCAAAGGCGATGACAAGCTCAACGGCGTGGACTGGTGTGAATCCGATTGGGGTACTCCTCACATCCAGGGCTCGCTCGCGTGGTTCGACTGCAGCATCGAGAGACAGATCGTCGCCGGGGACCACCTGATCGTCATCGCGAGCATCCTCGAAATGACGACCGGTGAGGGAAACCCCCTCATCTTCCATGGCGGCCGCTTCGGCACCGTCCGCGAAAGCACCGTTACGCCGTCCAACTAAACAGAGCATCGCGGCCTTAAGAAAGTAGACAAAAGGAACACCGACATGGATATCACCCCTCCCACCGAGACGACTCCGGACACGGACATCACTCCCGCCTATTACCGCCAGGTCCTTGGCAAACTCCCCACCGGCGTTGTGGCCATCACCGGTATCAACGACGACGATGAAGAACTCGGCCTGGTCGTCGGAACCTTCCAGTCGCTCTCCCTGGAGCCGCCCCTGGTCATGTTCTGCGTCGACAAGTCCTCCTCCACCTGGCCCAAACTTCGCAAACTACAAAGCTTTACCGCGAACATCCTTGCCGATGACCAGATCAGCATCTGCCGTTCACTGTCCCGGAAAGGGCCCAGGAAATTCGAGGATCTGCCCTGCACCCCCGGACCTCTCGGTACCCCGCACTTTGACGGGGCGGCGGCCTACATCGACTGTGTCGTCACTGCGGAAGTCGTAGTAGGCGACCACTACATGGTTGTCGGCGCCGTCACCCATATGAGCGAAGGTAATGGCGACGCCCTGCTGTTCAGGGGCGGAAAGTTTGGCCAGTACCAGCAGATCGAAATCCCTGCCCCGGAAGAAACAAGGAGCGCATCATGAGCATCAGGCAAGAGACAATTCTCAAAGCGTGGAACGGCGCCTGGGGGGACGGGGATCTGGCCGCATTCGAGCGAATCCTGGCCCCCGGATATATTCGCCGGTCCAAGTCCGGGACCGAGGATTACGGCAGCTTGCGTAAGACAATCGAGGCAATGCACACAGCATTCCCGGATTCAGATATCGAGATCCTGCAGATCATCGAAGACGGCGACAACGTGGCAATCCATTGGCGGACCCGCGGCACGCACCAGGGCACGTTCATGGATGTGCCGGCCACAGGCCGGAGCGTCGTCGTCACCGGAGCATCCTTCCTCCGTTTCGACGGCGAGAAGCTTGCCGAGGAATGGGTTGTCTGGGACCCGCGTGAACTTCTCTCGGCACTGGGCATCTGGCACTTGGGCGCCGGAAACGCCTAAGCAGTCAATCCTGCCCTGGCGTCCAACAAGAGGACCCAGCCGCCGACTGCCGGGACCCTGACATGCTTCACCCGCGCAAGGAGGCGCGACAATGACACTTAAAGGACATTCCCTCATCGCAGGGAACACTGTTGCCGGAACAACCGGCACGACGTACGGGATGAACCCGGCCACGAACGAAAAGTTGGAACCGGCCTACACGCTGGTCAGCGACGCTCAGCTCAAATCAGCAACCGACGCAGCCGCCGACGCCTTTGAATCCTTCAGTAACCTACACCCCGAACCGCACGCGCTGTTCCTGGAGAGCATCGCGGACAACATCGAAACCATCGGAGAGGAACTCATCATCCGGGCTTCGGCAGAAACGGGGCTGGGAGCTGAGCGGCTGCGCGGCGAACGCGCACGCACCACCGGCCAACTACGCCTGTTCGCCAACGTGGTCCGCCGGGGCGACTTCCGCGGCGTCCGCATCGACCCGGCCCTGCCGGATCGCGCGCCGCTGCCTCGTGCGGACATCAGGCTCCGGCAGATCCCGTTGGGACCGGTCGCCGTCTTCGGTGCCAGCAACTTTCCGCTGGCCTTCGCGGTCGCAGGCGGTGACACCGCCTCGGCGTTTGCGGCAGGCTGCCCCGTGATCGTGAAGGCACATAACGCCCACCCCGGCACCTCGGAGCTTGTAGGTCAGGCAATCGTGCAGGCCGTCCGCGAGCTCGGCCTGCACCCGGGTGTTTTCTCCCTTGTCTACGGCGCGGGTGCAAGCATCGGGCAGGCCCTGGCCGCCGAGCCCGCCATCAAGGCGATCGGCTTCACAGGTTCCCGCGCCGGCGGCACAGCGCTGATGCGCACGGCCGCAGCCCGCCCCGAACCCATCCCGGTCTACGCCGAAATGTCCTCGATCAACCCGGTCTACGTACTGCCGGGTGCCCTCCGCGGCGACGTCGACACCTTGGCACGCCAATACGTCACCTCCGTCACGGGCAGCTCGGGCCAGCTGTGCACCTCGCCCGGGCTCCTGTTCGTGCCGGCAGGAGAGGCGGGGGACCGGCTCGCCGAAGCCGTCGCCAAGGCGGTCATCGGACAGGCAGGACAGACAATGCTGACCGACGGAATCGCCTCATCCTGGCAACAGGGCTTCGACTCGGTCGAGTCCGTTGCCGACGTTGACCTGATCGCGCGCGGGCAGGCCGGCACCACGGCCAACGCCCCTGCGCCGGCGGTTTTCGGCGCGGACCTTGACGTTTTCGCCGCTAACAGCGTTCTCCACGAGGAGATTTTCGGAGCGGCCAGCCTGATAGTCCGGTACAAGAGCGTGGAGGACCTCCTCGATGCGACCAACAAACTCGAGGGCCAGCTGACCGCCTCCGTCCACGCGACCGGCGAGGACTATGCCTCTGTTGCACCCCTTATCCCGTTCCTGGAACGCAAGGTCGGCAGGATCATCATCAATGGATGGCCTACCGGAGTGGAAGTTGGCCACGCCATGGTCCACGGCGGCCCGTACCCGGCAACCTCCGACTTGCGCACGACGTCGGTCGGCACGCTGGCCATCAACCGCTTCCTGCGGCCGGTCTCCTACCAGAACTTCCCCGAACAGCTGCTTCCGTCGGCCCTGCAGGATTCCAACCCCTGGAAGGTAAGCCGGCTCGTCAACGGCGAGACGGTCATCCCGACGCGCTGAATACCTGAGCCCACGGCTGGCGGCCCCGGAAGTACCTGGTTCACCCAGCGCTCGTCCGGGGCCGAATGTTCACAAATTTTCGAAGGAACTTCATTCCATGCCTAGCACCACACTTGAGGACATCGTGGACACCCTCCGCACCGCCCGGCTGCAGGGCGAGCCCATCGCCGCACCAACCGAAACCTGGCCGGCCCTCGACGCCGATGCCGCATTCGAAGTGCAGAAGATCAACGTCAGCCACGCAGTCGCGAACGGCGACCGACTCGTGGGATATAAGCTTGTCGGCCGCGTTCCGCAGCGCTTCCTGGCGCCGGGGGACGATCTTTCACTTACATGAGTAGCGTGGACAAGATGCGCCACCGGCTGGAAGCTCAAAGATGAGCCCGCGCTGCTCGAGATAGGAAAGCCGATGCAATTGGAAGGAAAGATCGCCCTGATCACCGGCGGCGGTCAAGGCATCGGCCGTGGCATCGTCGATCGGTTCCTGGAGGAAGGAGCGCAGGTGGCGATCCTCCAGCGCCGGCCGCTGGACTCTGAACTGGACAAGCACGCCGGGGTTCTCGGCATCCAAGCGGACGTGAGCGACTCGTCGGCAATTTCCCCTGCGGTGGAACGCGCGGTCGAGCAGTTCGGCGGTGTCGACATCCTGGTCAACAACGCTGGCATCATGTTTGAGCGAAGCGTCTCCGAGATCAGGCCGGAGGAGTGGGACCTGATGATTGCCATCAACATGAGGGCACCGCTGTTCCTGACGCAAGCTGCACTGCCGCACATGCGCCGGCGTGGCGGGGGAAGCATCATCAACATCGGCTCCATTGAGGGCCTCGCGGCCAACCCAAGCCATGCCGCATACTGCGCGTCCAAGGCGGGCATCCACGGAATGACGCGCGCCCTGGCGGTGGATCTTGGCAAGGACAACATCCGATGCAACGCGATCGCTCCCGGATGGATTTCCTCCGAACTGAGCGAAAGCTATCTGGACAGCCAAGCTGATCCAGCAGCCATCCTCGAGGCCCTGAACCGCCTACACCCGCTAGGGCGAGTCGGGCGGCCCGAAGACGTCGGAGACCTTGCCGTCTACCTGGCGGGCGACAAGTCAGGCTTCCTGACTGGCGAGGTCGTAGTGCTCGACGGCGGCAGGACGGCAAGGCTGCCGCTGCCTTTCTGAAACTCTGTGAAATCAAGTACGAATCATTGGAGCGCAATGAACAACAACCAAGTAGTAGCCGGCCTAGACCCCAAAGCCAAAGGGATGAGCCGGATTTCGTTGCCCGAGACCATGGCCGCAGTGTTGCTCACAGGCCACGGCGGGCTCGACAAACTCGACTACCGCACCGACGTCGCCGTTCCCCGCCCACAGCAGGGGGAGGTGCTCATCGAGGTCGCCGCCGCGGCCATCAACAACACGGACATCAACACGCGGATCGGATGGTATTCCAAGGCCGTTGCGTCGGGTACGAACGCCGGAGGCACGGACGGGTTCGCGACTATCACCACTTCCGACGCGGCCTGGTCGGGTGAAGCGATGGCCTTTCCCCGGATCCAAGGCGCGGACGTTTGCGGACGCATCGCCGCCGTCGGTGAGGGCGTGTCCGAGGAACGGATCGGCGAGCGGGTCCTCGTCCGGAACATGCTGCGCAGCTACGTTGGATACCGTCCCTTCGAATGCTGGACCTTGGGCGCTGAATGTGACGGCGGGTTTGCCCAGTTCACCGTGGCCCCTGCCCGCGAGGCTCACCCTGTGCGCTCGGACTGGACCGATGCGGAGCTTGCATCGATTCCCTGTGCCTACTCGACAGCAGAAAACATGCTGCACCGTGCAGGCGTCGGCGCAGAACGGGTCCTGATTACCGGAGCCTCCGGCGGCGTCGGCCTGGCAGCCGTTCAGCTCGCCAAACGCCGTGGCGCTACGGTGATCGCAGTCTGCTCACCGGCAAAGGCAGCCGAGGTCAAGGCCCGGGGTGCAGACCAGACGCTCGACAGGGGCGCCGACCTCTTGGAGGCGCTCGGAAGCAACTCCATCGACGTCGTGGTCGACATTGTGGGCGGTTCCCAAACGGCGCAGCGCCTGGACCTGCTGCGCGCTGGCGGACGCTACGCCATCGCCGGGGCCATCGACGGCCCGCACGCTGACATCGACCTTCGCACCATTTACCTGAGGGACCTCCAACTATTGGGCTGCACCTTCCAGGACGATGAAGTATTCGAAAACCTCATCGGCTACGTCGAGCGCAACGAGATACGCCCCGTTGTCTCCAACACGTACCCCCTGTCTGAGATTGCGCAGGCACAGCAGGACTTCCTCTCCAAGAAACACACCGCAAAGCTCGTTCTCATCCCGCCGCCCGTCACACCCGCAAACACAACACCCGACACAAACGGAACCGAGGCCACACAGTGAAGATCGCACGCATCGAACTTTTCCAGGTAGACCTTCCGTACGCCGGAGGCACATACCTGCTCTCCGGCGGACGCACGTACACCTCGTTCGACTCTTCGATCGTCAGGATCACGTGCGACGACGGAACGCAAGGATGGGGTGAGAGCACTCCCTTCGGATCGACTTACATCGCCGCGCACGCGCTCGGAGCCAGGGCCGGCATTGCTGAACTAGCACCCGCTCTCCTCGGCCGCGATCCGCGCCAGGCCGACCGCATCAACGACCTCATGGACGCCACCCTTGTCGGCCACAACCATGCCAAAACGCCGCTCGATGTTGCTTGCTGGGACATCTTCGGCAAGTCGGTGAGCCTGCCTGACTCCGAGCTCCTCGGAGGCTCCACCGGGATTCCCATGCCCATGATTTCCTCGATTTATGCGGGCGACCCTGAGGACATGCGCCATCGCGTTGCTGAACACCGGGCGCGCGGGTACCTCGGCCATTCCATCAAGATCGGTGCCCTCGACAGCGAAGGGGGACCGGCGCTGGATGCTGAACGGATCGCCGCTTCCTTGGCCGATAAACGTCCCGGGGAATACTTCATCGTCGACGCTAACGGCGGGCTGATCCCGGAAACGGCCTTGCGGATGCTCCGCATGCTCCCGCCTGGCCTTGATTTCGTCCTGGAGGCCCCGTGCGCCACATGGCGCGAAACCATGTCGCTCAGGCAGCGGTGTCCGTACCCGATCATCGTTGACGAACTTGCCCAACAGGACGAGGACATCACGTGGGCCATCGCCAACGATGTAGCCGATGGGATCGGACTCAAGATCTCCAAGGCAGGCGGACTGACGCGGGGAAGGGGCCACCGCGACATCGCTCGCGCCGCCGGACTGACGATCAGCGTGCAGGAAACGGCCGGATCGGCCATCGCCTTCGCCGCGATCGCCCATCTCGGGGCTACCGTTCCACCCCGCATCCTAAGGTGCGTTCTTAATTGCCAGGACATGCTCAGCGTTGACACCGCAAAATTCGACTTCCTCTTCAAGGACGGCGGAGTCCTCCCTCCGGACGTCCCAGGCCTGGGCCTCGATGTCAACGAGGAAGTCCTCGGTGACCCGGTAGCAGTCTGGGGCGAATAGCTGGAGCAAGGAACTGTCATAGCCCTCGGCGAGGGAGCGGAAAGTTTTGCTGTTAGTGACCGGGTCGCCCCGGCGGAAAGCGCTCTGACATATGCCGAGACAAGGTGTTCCCCATACCTCAGGGCATCAGCAACGAGCCGGCGGCTGCACTGCTTTCCCAAAGCATGACCGCCCGGCAGAGCCACACGGTGCTTATCCATGCCGGGGCCGGCGGAGTCGGATCGCTGCCGATTCAGCTTCTGAAGGCCAAAGATGCACGCGTCATGACTACTGTGTCCGATGACGGTAAGGAGGAGGTTGCCCGCAGTGCTGGAGCCGACGTCGTCCTGCGGTATGACGGCTTCGAGGACAAAGTCCGAGAACTCACTGACGGTATCGGGGCCGACTGCGTCTACGACGGCATCGGCAGGGACACGTTCGATGGCTCCCTCGCCAGCGTGAAAATCCAAGGAATGCTCGTCCTGGTCGGTGCAGCCTAGGGGCCAGTCCCTCCGTTCGATATTCAGCGCCTGAATTCCAGCGGTAGCGTCTTCCTGACGCGGCCGACCATGGCCCATTGCCTACAGACCGCTGAGGAACGACGCTGGCGAGCGGAGGAGATCTTCTCGGCCGTCCTTTCGGATGAAATGGTCGTCCGAATCGGGCCACTTATCCGCTGGCCGAAGCTTCCCAGGCTCACCGTGACCTGGAGAGCCGAAAAACCACGGGCAAGGTCATCCTCATCCCCTAGCAGGTCCAGTTGATAGGTAGCGTCGCTTGTCAAGAGGCATAAGTGGGCGGCTCCTGACTTTGGTCGGTGGCCGCTCATTGTGTGCCCGGGGGCGGTCTCCGCGGGGCGTGGCTGCCCGGGCTCCTGAACCAGAACCGGACAGGTTTATGCGTGAAGTGGCGTGCACGCTTCAGGTGCCCCCGATTCGGATGTTCCGGGCAAGTAGTTATGCGGCGAAGGGTACGCGCGTTCATAGCACGAACGTCATGTTTATTTTTCCCATGATTCAGCCAAAAGACTTGCGGGCAATCTGTGACTCGTGTCATGATTTTATCAACGTTCATCTATTGAACGTTACGTTCAATTCAACATTTTCAATTGTCCGATCACTTCAGAGAGGAAGCCATCATGACCATCGCACATCGCGCACTTTCTGCCGCTTTCGGTACCAGCCATGCCACCCGTCGTCCGAAGAAAGGCCAGGCCCGCCAGGAGGAACTCTCCAAATCCCGACGCTACGGAGTGACCGGAAACATCACGTCGTCTCCCTGGGAGGGCCTCTACCTGGAAGACGACGCACCGGCTGAGCAAGCCTTCGAGGAGCGGGTGGAGCCGAACGAGGAGCAGTACCGCTTCCTCAACGGCATCATGTACGGCGAGTAGGGAGGCTGCTGGGGGCTGACAGAGCTTCTGCTGCCAGTCTTGGACAAATGAAGCAAGTTGCTACACCAGAGTGGCATCAAGGGAGTGCTTCTTCTGCCCCTAACCCGATCCGGACTGAACACGGACGCCAAGCCATCTCGCAACGCGGGGCGACCCGGTCATCGTCGCAGCCGTCATACTAGTCTTCCCTCAGCAGTTTGGCTTGTTCCATCATTTCCGTCAGCCATGGTCGGTGTTCACGGTGGAATACGACTCCTTTGGGCAGTCCCTGCACGGTAGGTTCGGAGCCCGCGATGTCGATGGTGATGCGGCCCCCTGCCATGGGCGCGTTGGTGATGTGAAGATCGCCGAATGACTCCGGGAGTGCTGGATCCATCCAGAAGCCGCCCTGGGAAATATGGGCGTCATACCGCATCATGCTCGTAATCAACATGATCGGCGTCGTCGCCGCCCAGGCCTGCGGGGAGCATGCCGTCGGATACGGCACCGGCTCTGTGACCTGCTCACGGCTGAATCCGCAGAACAGTTCCGGCAGCCGGCCCTCGCTGTAATCGGCTGCCTCGAAGAGCGCGGTGGCGATCCGCTGCGCCTCCTTCACAAAGCCGTAGCGCATCAGGCCTGCCGCGATGATCGCGTTGTCATGCGGCCAGACCGATCCGTTGTGGTAGCTGGCGGGGTTGTAGGCGCCCATGTCGCTCCCAAGGGTGCGCACGCCCCAGCCGCTGAACATCTCGGGCGACATTAGCCGTTCCGCGACCAGCGGCACCTTGTCCTCGTCGACAATGCCGTGCCACAGGCATTGCCCCATGTTGGACGCGCAGGCGTCGACTTGCCGCTTCTTGCCGTCCAGGGCGATGGCATAGTAGCCGCGGTCAGGCATCCAGAACTCTTCGTTGAACCGTTTCTTCAGCCGCGCCGCTTCACCGGTGAGTCGGCCGGCCAAAGGCGCGTCGCCGGCGTCGTAAGCCATCCATGCCCGGGACATAAACGCGGTGTAGACCAATGCCTGGACTTCGCAGAGCGCGATAGGAGGCTCAGCCAGACGGCCGTCAGCGAAGTTGACCCCGTCCCAGGAGTCCTTCCAGCCCTGGTTGATGAGGCCCTGGTCGTTGAGGCGCTCATATTCGACGAACCCGTCACCGTCCTTGTCGCCATACTCCCGGATCCAGTCCAGCGCGCGGTCCGCGTGGGGGAGCAGCGCGGCGATGGTGTCGTTGGCAAAACCCCAGCGGCTCACCGATGCAAGTGTCATCACGAACTGCGGGGTCGCGTCGACGCTGCCATAGTAGACGGACTTGCCTCCCAGAGAGAGCCCGCTGGAAACGCCGAGCCTGACCTCATGCAGGATCTTTCCCGGCTCCTCCTCGCTCATCGGATCCACCGTGCTTCCCTGGCGGTCGGCGAGCGTCTGCAGCGTGCCCAAGGCCAGCGACGGGTCCACCGGTAACGCCATTTCCGAAGCCCAGAGCGAGTCGCGGCCGAAGAGCGTCATGAACCACGGGGCGCCGGCGGCCACGACGATCCGTTCCGGATGGGCAGGATCCTCAATGCGGAGTGCGCCGAGGTCGTCATAGCTTCGCCGCAGGGTCCGTTCGACGGAACGGTTGGCCATGTGCAGTTTGGGAATCTTCGCCACCCATTCCGCGCGGCGTCGGTCGCTGGGAGATGTTGCATCTCCGGCCTGACGAACGAACGACGCCAGCGGTGCTGCGCCGTCGACGGTGGGCACCACGCTCAGCAGGGTGCTCCAGTGCCCGTGTGGCGGGACAACCACCCGGTAGCTCAGGGCTTCGGGGGCGACGTCGGCGCCGCTCGCCTTGACGAGGACGCCCTTCCGGACGTCCTGCCAGACGGCCCTAATGGTCAGCGAGTCGCCGTCAGGGTGGCGGGTTTCCTCCCATTGCCGCTGGACCCGAGCTTCCTTTACTTCGAAGAGATCCGCAAAGTCGGCTGCGACGCTGAGGGTGACAGCACATTCGGCTTCAGCCAGGGAATAGTTCCGGATAGTGATTTCCTCGAAGATCCCGGCCCCAACTTCCCGCAGGCGCTCCACGATCAAGGGGCTGTCCGCGTACCCGTCGGAGCGCGGAACCCGGCCGATGAACAAAGCCCGGTAGGGTTCCTTCGTCTCCGCCGTCAGCGGTTCCAGGGCTCGCCCATTAATTGCAAGGTTCCATCGGGACAAAATGCGGGTGTCGTCATGGAAAACACCGTGAGGGTGCTCGGGCTGGATGTCCCCATTCGCCGAGGAAATACAGAACGATGAACCCTCCACCAAGGTAACCGTTCCGGGTCCCACGGGTCCGGCGGCCGTGTCAGCATTCCATCCAGCCATCTCCGCCTCCTTCAACGGCTCAAGACCGGGGCGGCGCTACCGTTGTCCAACCGTAGGTCGCCGTACTCCGTTGGATGAACGGTACGCCTTTGCCCCCGTTGATAGTAGGTGTTGTGAACCCTCTGAAATCGAGTCCCTGCGCGGCTACTTCCGGCGATGGTGGCAGGGTGCGAGGACCGTCCAGTGGCCGATGGTTTCAAGCGAGGCCGCATGCTTTTTGCCGGGGGCTCTACTGAGTGGCCTGCGCGTTGATGTCCTTGCCGGTCGTGTGGATGGCTGCGATAAGTGACCCCCATGGGTGCAGGGGCTGCCTTCTAGAGAAAGTGACGGGGGGTGGCCGATACGGAGCGACGAGGAGTCATCTGCGGAAGTGGCATGGATTGCGTTCAGTCCCGTACGCGTCGGCTGAAGGACATGGATTCGTCGGAGCGGCAGGACCTTGGGCGATTCTTCAGAATCAGACCTCCGTTAAGCCAGAGCTTTGGCGAGTTCCTCTGCGGCTTGACGCAGTTTGTCGATCGTTTCGGGCAGGCGGTCCGACTTCAGGCGCTGCGTGGGTCCGTTGATGGTCACAACGCCGATGAGCTCGCCGGCGGAGTCCCGGACCGGGAAGCCGACCGCGAGGAGGCCTTCTTCGAGCTCGTTGTCGAGAATTGCGTAGCCCTGCTCCCGGATCTTGCCCAGCTCACGCAGAAGTGCATCCCGGCTGGTGATGGTGTCCGTCGTGTGGGAGTCGAGCGTCTCAGGCAGTTCCGCTGCGATTTTTTCGTCACTCTGCTCGGCGAGGATCAGCTTGCCCGTTGCGCTGGCATGCAGGGGGTAGATTCCACCCAGGTACTGGTGGGACACACTGAGGTAGCGCGAGCCGAGGGCTTCGGCGATCACCTGGTGGTCCCCTTCGCCGTGCACCATGACGAAGCTGAAGGTCTCGTTGCACTTGGCCGCGTACTTGTCCAAGGTGGGCTGGATCCTCACAACTGCGCCTGCATGGGGATCGGCCAGCCTGCCCAGGCGGGCTACCTGCCATCCAAGCAGGTAGCGGTTGTCCATGCGCTGGACAAACCCGGTCTGCTCCAGGCTCAGGAGCAGACGAAAGGCTGTCGGGCGCGTCATTTCCCCTGACTGCGCCAGTTCGGTGACGGTAATGCCTTGCCGGTGGTGTCCTAGTTCCTTGAGCAGCACGGTGGCCTTAATGACGGACTTATTGGCCAGGTCAAAGGGCTCTTCGGAAAGCAAGGCTCCGTCGCCCGCTGTTACTTCCTCCAGCGCCGCACTTCGTACCGCCGCCATTTGTGCTCCCGCTTCCTTGCTGGTCGTGGTGTCTACACAGACGTCCACATAATGAACGCTGCATTCAATTTAGGCGTTATTTCCACTACTGTCAACGGCTACGGATGTGGTGCGTCATCTCGCTTGCGGGTCTTGACCGGGACTGTGATGCCGATCATAATTTGATCATTACGTTCGTTTAATGAACGGAGCGGTGTGGGATGGCTCCGCAGGGCAGCTTGGTTCAGTCAGCCCGAATTCTCGAGCAACGTGGCAAGAGAATGACGGCAGGACCCGCCTACCGAGACCTATGTGCGCCCCTGATCGGGACGCCAACCAAACGCAACTTCATCGTCGTACTAAGCGGGCAACCGCTGGGCCGTGGGCACTAGGCGGACTCGCATCTGTACAACACCCCATCGCTCATCGCACGCCCAGCGCCCTCACTGACCAGGAGATCAAAACATGCTCACGAACCAACTTCCCACTGCCGCGAACACGGCGGAACCCATGTCCCCGACTGTGGGGAAGTGAGAAAATGTCAACCATAGATAATGCACTTACTCACCGGGGCATCGGATCACCGGCAAGCAAACGACGCTTCATGACCAGAATGGTCACCGTCCTGATCGGTGGCATGTTCCTGGACGGCTACATCTTGGGCATCGTCGGACCCTTGTCGGGGAAGATGGCCCAGGACCTGCACCTCTCGCCGGTCTCGCAGGGCGTAATCGCTGCTGCCGCCTTGATCGGGATCCTGGCAGGCTCACCCCTAGGTGGCTGGGCCGCCGACAAATGGGGCCGCAAACCGATTTTCATGTTCGACATCGCTCTTTTCGCGGCCGCGTCGGGCATGCAGTTCTTCATCGACTCACCGACATGGCTCATCGTGGTGCGTCTGTTGATGGGCATCGCGATCGGGGCCGAGTACTCGGTCGGCTGGCCCATGATGAGTGAATTCTCGCCGACCCATCTGCGGGGGCGGTTCCTGGGCGCAATGGAGATCGCCTGGTACGGCGGCTTCATGATTGCGTTTCTGATCGGTTACCTGCTGAACGAGTACACCGACCTGAGCTGGCACTTCATCCTGGGCACCAGCACGTTCGTCGCGGTGGCCTTGTTCCTTGGCCGGATCGGCCTGCCGGAGTCTCCACGCTGGCTGTGGAGCGTGGGCCGCAAGGACGAGGCCCAGGCTCTGGCCTACAAATACCTGCCTGAGGACGCGCTCGACGACGTCCAGCACGAGGACGTCCGCAAGGGCAGCTTCGGGATGCTGTTCTCCAAGAAATACTGGCGGTCCACAGTGTTCATCTCCGTGTTCTGGTTCTGCGCCGTCACACCGTACTTCGCGATCGCCACCTTCGCCGACAGCGTGTTGGAACAGTACGGCCTCTCCGGCGGGCTCGCCGGTGGGGTCGGCCTTTCGGCCGTCGCCCTGCTCGGTGTCGTCATCACGTTCTTGTTGATCGACAAGGCCGGCCGCCGCATCCTGACCGTTCCGCCGCAGTGGCTGTGCGCCGTCGTCCTGGCGATCATCGGCCTGTGGGCAGGCGCGCCGGGACCCGTGGTGCTCGCCCTGTTCCTGGTCTTCTCGTTCTTCAACGCGCTGTACACAACGCTGACGGGCGTTTACCCGGGCGAAGTCCTCCCGACCGAGATCCGGGGGATCGGAACGGGTTTCGCGGCAGCTTTCAGCCGGATCGGGGCAGGCATCGGCACGTTCCTAATGCCGACGTCGATGCATACCCTCGGCGCCGGCCCCACCATGCTGATTGCCGCCGGTGTCGCCGTGGTTGGGGCCGGGGTGTCCCAGTGGCTGGCCCCGGAGACCAAGGGCAAGAGCCTGACCGAGGCAGCAGCAGGCTACTCGCACGAAAGCTAAGCCGACGGCCTGACCAAGGCTCGCGGTCCTGCTGGACGAATGGCCACACGCCAACCATCCAATGAAGTTGGAACGAAGGAGAGCCACCGTGCGCATAGCTGAAATTCACCTCTACCAGATGGACTTGCCGCTGAACGGGACCTATCGGATGTCCGAAGGTGCGTACTCGATACTGGATTCGACGATCGTTGAAGTCATCTCGGACACAGGTGTCTCTGGTTGGGGGGAGACCTGCCCGGTCGGCCCGAGCTATCAGCCGCAACATGCTCTGGGTGCCCGCGCGGCTCTGAACCAAATGTCGCCAGGACTGATCGGCAAGGAGGTCACCGGCCCACTTGCGGTCCGCCACTCAATGGACAAGCTCCTCAACGGACACAACTACGCCAAAGCCGCGATCGACATCGCAATTCACGACCTCATCGGAAAAACCCATGGCATCCGTGTCAGTGACATGCTCGGCGGCGCGATAACTGACAGCGCGAACTCCTACTACGCCCTCGCCCTAGGCGAACCGGACGACGTCGCCCGGGCTGCCGCAGAGAAGGTCGCCGAGGGCTATCCGCGGCTTCAGATCAAGGCGGGCGGGCGGACGTCCGGTCGAACTCGACATCGAGACGATCCGCAAAGTGTGGGAGGCCACGGGGTGCATCCGTCTTCCAGTCGACTCCAACCGGGGACTGACCACGCGCGACGTCCTGCGCATTGATCGGGAATGCGCGGACATCCCCTTCATCTTTGAACAGCCCTGCAACACGATGGAGGAGATTGCTGCGATCCGTGCGCAAGTGCACCATCCGATCTACCTTGACGAAAACACCGAGAACCTCAGCAGCGTGCTGCGTGCGATCTCGCTCGGCATCGCCGATGGCTTCGGACTCAAAGTCACGCGCCTGGGCGGACTCGGCAACTTCGCGTCGGTCAGAGACGTCTGCGAGTCCCGATCCATGCCCCACACATGCGACGACACCTGGGGCGGCGACATCATCGCAGCCGCCTGCGTACACATAGCCGCAACAGTGCAGCAGCGCTTGCTCGAAGGCGTTTGGATAGCCGACTCCTACATGGATGTCCACTACGACTCAAACAACCCGGTCCGGATTGACGGAGGACACATCAAGTTGCCGACCGGCCCGGGGCTTGGCGTAGTTCCCGACGAGGGCGTCTTCGGCGAACCCCTCGCGTCCTTCAGCTAGACGGCACGACGATCCCGACAGCAGTCCGTCCGAGAACGGGGCGTTCGCGAGTCGAGGGCCAGGTGTCACTGAGCTGACCTTGAGTAGATTCAAGGGTCCCCGTGACCGTTGCTATCCGGCCATGTCCGGGAAGAGCGGACCTTCATAGTTCGGCAGGGGATTCCGCGGAGGACCGGACTGTAGCCGGTCGTTGCCGTGCCGGCTGGACGGGCACTGCCCCAATGGGATGACTTTTGCGGGCATCCTTGAACTCGGGGAGTGAGGTCTTACCCAACAGTGGCCCTACCCGAATTGGCGGATCAGTCCTGCGCTCATGGCCCGTACTTCATCCAGGTCTGCAGCCATCCCGGCGAGGGCAATTCCGGCGTCTGCCGTCTGCATGGCTGAATCGGGCCCCACGAGGCCATCGGCACGAAGATTGATCAGCGACTCGACCAGCCGGAAGAGGAGATCGCCAAGCGATGGGGCGCCTTGCCGGTGACCCGCCGGGGTGAATTCCTCCACATTCTGCCCCAGCTCCCCGTAAAGCCGACGGAGTTGCAGCCTGTCATCCATGAAGCGCTGGAATCTCGGCGCACGGGCTTCCGGTAGATGGTAGAGGACGCCGAGGTTCCAACGGGCGCTGCATAGCTGGTTTCCGTCGTAGAGTGCCACCGCGTGCAAACGGGCCGCCGCGGTTCCGGAGTCGGACGGCGGCGGACTGGCATGCAAGGTGCTCGCGAAGACCAGGCCTCCTGTCACGGTGCCGTCAAGGAGTTCCGCCAGAATGTCATCCTTAGTGCCGAAATGGTGGTAGAGCGACGACTGGCGGATCCCCACAGCGTCGGCGATCGCCCTGGTGGAGGTGTTCGCAAAGCCCTGGCTGGTGAATAGTTCGGCCGCTGCATCGAGGATTTCGTCCCGGGCTGTGGCGCCAGGGCGCACGGGTTGCTGTTTGCGGGGTCTACCCGGTCCGGCTGAGTTCACCCCACATTCTTACATCGTTAAAGGCGCCTTCGTGGCCGATTCCGTCGTCGTCGGGACGCGCCAGTCTCAGGTGAGTTCATGTTCACGTGCCGGAAATGCGCCGTCATCCATCTTTTACATTGGCGAAACGGTAACGGGACATCCCGCTGGAAAATTATCAAGTGAACGGTATTGCGGACGGCTGCCAGAGCCTTCTCGTTTCCGTTGTCACCATCCACCCGTTCCAGACACGGAGAAACCGATGACTTCCACCATTTCGACGGCGTCCGCCCACGTCGACGATGCAGACCTGGCGTCGCTTGGCTACGAGCCGTCGTTGCATCGCAAACTTGGCCGGTACGCTTCCTTCGCCGCAGGCTTTTCGTTCGTTTCCATCCTGACCACCATCTTCCAGTTGTTCGGTTTCGGGTACTCCTTTGCCGGGCCGGCCTTCTTCTGGACCTGGCCGATCGTCCTCGTCGGCCAGCTGCTTGTGGCGCTGAACTTCGCCGAGCTGGCTGCCCGGTACCCGATTTCCGGGGCCGTTTACCAGTGGTCGCGGCGGGTAGGCGGCGAAGCCGTTGGTTGGTTCGCCGGCTGGTTCATGTCCATTGCCCAGGTGATCACTGCCGCCGCGGCCGCCATCGCCATGCAGGTGGTCCTTCCCCAGCTTTGGGACGGGTTCCAGCTCGTCGGCGGCGACCCGGCATTGAATACAGTCACCGGGGCGAGCAATGCCGTTATTCTCGGCGCCGTGCTGCTGGTCGCGACCACGGCGATCAACGCCGTCGGCGTGAAGCTCATGTCGCACATCAATTCGATCGGCGTCACCTGCGAGCTGGTCGGCGTCGCCGCCGTGATCCTGGCGCTCGTTTCCGTGGCGCAACGCGGCCCCGATGTTGTCCAGGACACGCAGCTCGTCAGTGGTTCGGACCTCGGTCCGGTAGGCGCGTTCCTTGTTTCGGGCCTGATGGCCGCCTACGTGATGGTCGGGTTCGATTCCGCCGGCGAGTTGTCCGAGGAGACCAGGAATCCGCGCCGCACCACGCCCCGCACCATCATCTCCGCCCTCCTGATCTCCGGACTCGGCGGCGGGCTCATGATCATCGGTGCCCTCATGGCCGCCCCAAGCCTCGACGACGGCAACCTGGCCAGCCAAGGCCTGCCCTACGTGCTGACCGCGGTCCTCGGGACCTTCTGGGGCAAGGTCCTGTTGGTCGATGTCGCGATCGCCATCTTCGTCTGCACCCTCGCCATCCAGACCGCGGGCTCACGCTTGGTCTTCTCCATGGCTCGCGACCGCCAGCTCCCCGCCGCGGGCGCATTGTCGGCCGTCAGCCCGCGCAGCGGCACCCCGCTGTGGCCTTCGGTCATCGTGGGCCTGCTCGCGATCGCCGTCCTGGCCATCAACATCGGCAACGCCGCGCTGTTCACCACTCTCTGCAGCGTCTGCATCGTGATGCTCTACCTCGCCTACCTGCTGGTCACAGTGCCGCTGCTGATAAACCGGCTGCGCGGAGACTGGGACCGTACGGGTAAGACGATGCCCCAAGGGTTGTTCTCGCTCGGACGCTGGGGGCTTCCGGTCAACATCCTCGCAGTCCTCTACGGCGCACTGATGGTGGTGAACCTCGCCTGGCCCCGGCCCGAGGTCTATGACCCCAGCGGCGATAACGGCCTCCTGCTGTTCTCCGCTCCGCTGATGGTGGGCGCCGTCCTGCTCCTGGGCATCTGGGTTCGGACGAGGAAGACAGCTGACCTCACACCGGTGGACTGACGCCGACACCACAACGAAACCGCCACGCAGAAACGAACTGACATGACACAGACCCTCGAAACCACTGAAACGGCCGTTGGGACGGCGACGACAGCCGGTGCCCGCGCCCATGCACGCTCGCAGCACGGCAGAACTGCCGACACCATGATTCACGTGCCCGCCGTATCGGCTCCGGAACGGCTGACGGCGGGACTCGACGCACGCGAGGCCGTCATCTGGACCGAGTCGCTGGCCTTCGGCCGCTACACCCACATGGAACTTGCGCGAGGGACGCGGATCCGGCTGACCGACCTCGACGGCGACGCTTGCGTCCACGCAGTTCTCTTCCGCGGAGGCTCCCACCACGAGCGCATCAACGTCGCGGATACCGTCAAGGTCCCGTGGCAGGCCTACCTCGGGCAGGGCCACCCGCTGCTTTCCGACGCCGGACGGCTGATGGCCACCATTGTCGCCGATTCCTCAGGGAGGCACGACGCCCTCACCGGCACCACACACCGGGCCGGCAACGAGGCCAAGTATGGTGCGGGCAGCGCCCACAGCGCGTCACCGGCCAGCCGCGAACTGCTGACCCTTGGCGCACTTAAGCACGGGATCAGCCGGCGGGAGCTCCCGCCGTCGGTGTCCTTCTTCAAAGGCATCACCGTAGACGCCGACGGCGGCATCCGGTTCAACGGCAGCGCCGGCGCGGGAACCGCAATCGAACTCCTGCTCCACATGGATTTGGTGCTGGTCCTTGCCAACACCGCCCATCCCCTCGACCCCCGCCCGGCCTTCACCGGCAGTGCAGTGGACATCGTCGCCTGGCAGGCGCCGCAGGACCTCCGGGCCCTCGCCACCGGAGAACTTGGGCTCGATTTTGGCCCCGAGCACCTCCTGGCTCTGCAGAACACCGAACACGACCACAAAGCGAGGACCTCCGCATGAACGCCACCACTGCCACAGCTCGCCGGCCGGAGGCCCCGCGCCAGCCCGATGCCCAGCGCCAGCCCGATGCCCAGTCCGCTGCGCTGATTTCCGGACGGGTCATCCTGGACGAATACATCGAGGCCCGCGGTCCTTGGTCGGCCGTGGTCGCAGCCGGGGATGTCCTGACCATCGTGGACCTCGAGGGCAACCAGGCTGTGGACTGCCTCCTCTATTCGGCAGCCGATGCCACCATCCGCTACTCTGCCGCCGTCACCATTGCCGCCCAGCGGTCCATCATTCTGACCACAGGGTCCGTCCTCCGCTCAGACGATGGCGACGCCCTGATGACCGTGGAGGCTGACGAGGTGGGTGTCCACGACACCATCGGCGGAGCGTGCTCCCAGGAGTCCAACACACTGCGCTACGGGCAGCACACCCACGAACAGCATGCCTGCGTGGAGAACTTCCTGATCGAGGGGTCCAAATGGGGACTGGGGAAGCCGGACTTGGTCTCGAACATCAACTGGTTCATGAACGTGCCGGTCGATCCCGACGGTGCCCTCGGCATCGTGGACGGGCTGTCCGCTCCCGGGAAGCGCGTTGCGCTCCGGGCCGAAACGGACGTGCTGGTCCTGGTCTCAAACTGCCCCCAGATCAACAACCCCTGCAACGGCTTCAACCCCACGCCCGTGCGCATGATCGTCACCCGTCCGGAGGCATGACCGTGAACCGTTTCGACACCCTGCTCGTCGCCAACCGCGGCGAGATCGCCTGCCGAATCATCGAGTCCGCCCGAAAACTCGGGCTTCGAACGGTGGCAGTATTCTCCGAAGCGGACCGCGGCGCGAAGCACGTCCGCCTCGCCGACGAAGCCGTGCTGCTCGGACCGGCCTCGGCCAAGGAGTCCTACCTTCGGGTCGACGCCATCCTGGCAGCCGCCTCCGCGACCGGCGCCGGCGCCATCCACCCCGGTTACGGTTTCCTCTCCGAAGATGCCGGTTTCGCCGAGGCCGTGGAAGCCGCGGGGCTGGTGTTCGTCGGCCCGACCCCCGAACAGCTGCGGATCTTCGGCACCAAACACACCGCCCGGGACGCGGCGCAGCGGGCAGGCGTGCCCATGATTGCCGGTTCCGGCCTGCTTGAAGACCTCGACGCCGCGATCGGAGCCGCCGGGGAGATCGGGTTCCCGCTGATGCTGAAGGCTACCGGTGGCGGCGGCGGCATCGGAATGGCCGTGTGCCGGAACGAAGCAGAATTGACGGAAAGCTATGCCCGCGTGGCCCGGCTTGCGAACTCCAGTTTCGGCACCGCGGGAGTGTTCGCCGAACGCTACATCGAACACGCCCGCCATGTGGAGGTGCAGATCTTCGGCGACGGCGAGGGCCGGGTCGTAAGCCTCGGAGACCGCGACTGTTCCCTTCAGCGTCGGCACCAGAAGGTGCTGGAAGAAGCCCCCGCACCGGACCTGCCGGCAGTGCTCCGGGAAGAGCTCCACCGCAGCTCCCGTGCCCTGTGCGCCTCGGTGGCCTACCGCTCGGCGGGGACCGTGGAGTTCGTCTACGATCCCGCCCGGCAGGAAGCCTCCTTCCTCGAAGTCAACGCCCGGCTCCAGGTGGAGCACCCGGTAACCGAAGCGATCACCGGCGTCGACCTCGTAGAGTGGATGCTCAACCTGGCCCAAGCGCGGCCCGTCCTCGCGGGCGTCCCGGAAAGCGTTCCGGTCACAGGCCACGCGGTCGAAGCCCGCATTTACGCCGAGGACCCGGCCCGCAACTTCCAGCCCAGTGCGGGAACCGTCACCAACGCGCAGTACCCAAGCGCCGACGTCGCGCGTGTTGATGCGTGGGTGGAGACCGGCAGCGAGGTATCAACCAATTACGACCCCCTGCTGGGCAAACTCATCACCTTCGGCCCCAACCGGGATGCGGCGTTTGACGCCCTCGCCGATGCCCTTTCTCACACCCGCATTGACGGCATCGAAACCAACCTGGGCATGTTGCGCGCGGTGACCGGGCTGGACGTGCTTCGGGCTGCGAACCATTCCACGGGAACCCTGGACACCGTGGGCGATCCCGAACCCCGCATCACCGTGGAACGCCCGGGCCTCCAGACGAGCGTGCAGGACTGGCCGGGCAGAACCGGGCTCTGGAAGGTGGGAGTGCCGCCCAGCGGCCCGATGGACGATCTCTCCTTCCGGCTGGGGAATAAGGCCCTGGGCAACCCGGAGGGTGCGCCGGGCCTGGAATTCACCATGGCCGGCCCCGCTCTGCGGTTCACCCACGCCACCACCGTGTGCGTGACCGGCGCCGATGTGACCGTCACGCTAAACGGCGAATCTGTCCCAGCCTGGGAACCCTTGACGGTCCCCGCTCGCGGCTTGCTGGATATTGGCTCCGCCGACGCGGCCGGCTTACGCGGCTACGTCCTGTTCCGAGGCGGACTCGACGTCCCTCACTACCTCGGCAGCGATTCCACGTTCGCCCTCGGCCAGTTTGGCGGCCATGGCGGCCGCGTGCTCCGCGCCGGTGATGTGCTGCGCACCACCAACGAGCCATCGGTGGATGTCCCTTTGCAGCCCGTTCCCGTCGAGAGCCGCCCCGCCCTCACGTCCCACTGGGAACTGAAGGTGGTCGAAGGTCCGCACGGCGCCCCGGAATTCTTCCGGCGAGAGGACATCGACGAACTCTTCGCGACGGACTACGAGGTGCATTTCAACTCGGCCCGCACCGGCGTCAGGCTGATCGGCCCCAAGCCGCGCTGGGCACGTGCCGACGGCGGCGAGGCAGGGCTGCACCCCTCCAACATCCACGACACCCCTTACTCCGTGGGCGCCCTGGACTTCACCGGCGACACCCCGATCCTGCTCGGCCCTGACGGCCCGAGCTTGGGCGGCTTCGTCTGCCCGGTGACGGTGGTGACCGGCGAACGCTGGAAGCTCGGCCAGCTGCGTCCGGGCGATAAAGTCCGCTTCGTGCCGGTGACGGACGCCCATGCTCCGTCGGTGAAGGACCTTGGACCGGGACGGCAGCTTATTCTGTCCGATGGTGCCGGCACCCGCACAAACGGCCTAGCCGCCGTCGGGCATGCCGGGACGGCGAAGGGCGACGGCGACGACGGCGTGCTGGGACGCATGCCGGAAAGCGAGGGACGGCCGGCGGTCACGTACCGCCGCTCGGGAGATGACAACCTTCTGGTGGAGTTTGGCGACATGGTGTTGGACCTCGGTCTGCGCGCGCGGGTCCATGCCCTGCATCAGCGCATCGAGGAGCTCCGCGTCCCCGGAGTGGTGGACCTTACGCCCGGGATCCGCTCGCTCCAGATCAAGGTGGATCCGTCGATTCTGTCCACCCGGCTGCTGCTGGGCTTCGTCCAGGAGATCGTGGCCGCGCTGCCCGCGAGTTCCGAGCTCGTGGTGCCGAGCCGCACGGTCCGGCTGCCGTTGTCCTGGGACGACCCCGCCACGCGCGAGGCGATCGAACGCTACATGACCGGCGTCCGGGACGACGCTCCGTGGTGCCCCTGGAATATCGAGTTCATTCGCCGCATCAACGGCCTGGATTCGGTGAACGACGTTTTCGACACCGTCTTCAACGCCGAATACCTGGTCCTGGGCCTTGGCGACGTGTACCTTGGCGCGCCCGTGGCGACGCCGCTTGACCCGCGTCACAGGCTGGTCACCACCAAATACAACCCGGCCAGGACGTGGACGCCGGAGAACGCCGTGGGCATCGGCGGGGCCTACATGTGCATTTACGGCATGGAAGGCCCGGGCGGCTACCAGTTCGTCGGCCGCACCACGCAGGTGTGGTCCCGCTACGCCGACTCTGCACCCTTCGAACCCGGATCGCCCTGGCTGTTGCGCTTCTTCGACCGCATCTCCTGGTACCCCGTCAGCCCCGAAGAGCTGCTGGACCTCCGCGCCGACATGGCCGCCGGCCGCGGCCGGGGAGTCGAGATTGAGGACGGCAGTTTCTCGCTGGCCGAACACGAGGCGTTCCTGGAGGAGAACCGCGAATCGATCGGCGTCTTCAGGGAGCGGCAGGCGGCGGCGTTCGCGGTGGAACGCCAGGCCTGGGCGGATGCCGGCGAGTTTGATCGCGCGGAAGTCGCAGCCGCCGTCGCGGTTCCCGACGCCGGCGAAGTGGTGGTGCCCGACGGCGGAACACTCGTTTCAGCGCCGTTCGCCGCCAGCGTCTGGAAGGTGGATGTCGCAGCTGGTGACCGCGTGACAGAGGGACAGCCACTGGTTTCCCTTGAGGCCATGAAGATGGAAACCGTCCTGTCCGCACCGTGCGACGGCGTGGTGCACCAAGTGCTGCCGACCGCCGGTTCCCAGGTTGTGGCCGGTGAGGCCCTTGTGGTGCTCGTCGGCGCGGACGAACTGAGCGAACGTGAATTGGAAGAGGCAGCAGCATGACCACCCACGGGACAAAGATCGGTGCAGCCACTGCCGCCAAACGCGTAAAGGACGCGCTTGCCGCTATTGACGCCTTGGATCGGCCCGAGATCTGGATCGAAATCCGCGGAGAGGAAGAATTGCTGGCCGAGGCGGCCCGCATCGACGCCGAGGCGGCATCCGGCTCCGAACTGCCGCTGGCCGGGCTCCTGTTGGCGGTCAAGAACAACGTGGACGTCGCCGGTATCACGACGACGGCGGCGTGTCCCGGGTTCGGGTACGAACCGGCGGAAGATGCTGTAGCCGTGGCCCGGCTGCGGAGTGCGGGCGCCCTGGTGCTCGGCGCGACGAACCTTGACCAGTTCGCCACGGGCCTGGTGGGCACCCGGAGCCCGTACGGGGCGGTCCGTGACTCACGCCGGCCTGACCGGATTTCCGGGGGTTCCAGCTCCGGGTCCGCCGTGGCTGTGGCGTTGGGACTCGTGGACATCGCCATCGGTACGGATACCGCCGGCTCCGGGCGAGTTCCGGCCGGACTACAGGGAATCGTCGGTATCAAACCGACCCTGAACGTGGTCTCCACCGCCGGCATGGTCCCGGCGTGCCGATCCTGGGACACGGCTTCCATCCTCGCCCGGGACCTGGACACCGCCGAACTCGCGATGGGCGTCATGGCCGGGCAGAGCCGGACGTGGCCCACAGACATCCGGTTGGCCGCTCCCTCGAAGCCGCGTGTCGCGTTTCCGGCGGACCTCCCGGCCTTGGATCCTGCCTGGGCTGCCGAGTTCGGGGTCCAGATCGATCGTCTGCGCGCCGCCGGCGTGGATGCGGAGCCGATCGAATTCGATGTCTTCCTGCAGGCGGCACGGTTGCTATACGACGGAGCGCTGGTCGCTGAGCGCTATGCCGCCGTCGGGAGTTTCATCGACGGCGCGCTTTCCGGCGGCGCTGACAACGGCGGCGGGCTGGATCCGACCGTGGCGGGCATCGTCAGTGTGGCCGGCCACGTGCCCGCCCACCAATATGTGGCGGACACCGAGGCGCTGGAGGAACTGAAGCGCGAGGCGATGTCCCGGCTTGAAGGCTTCGACGCCCTCATCGTGCCGACAGCGCCGTTCCATCCGACGCTGGCAGCGGTCGCAGCGGATTCGGTAGGCGTGAATTCCCGCATGGGCACCTACACGAACTTCTGCAACCTGTTCGATCTGTGCGCCGTAGCAGTTCCGGCCGGGATTGTTGAGGACAGCAGCGGAACCGACGACGGCGGGGCGCCCTCGGTGTCCCAGTTCGGCTTGACGGTGGTCGGCCGGACCTTCGACGACGCCGTGGTGGCCGACATCGCGCGGCGCATCGAGTGCACCCCGGCGAGGCCAAGGCTTTTCACGACCGGCGCCGCGCCGGCGCGTGTCTCCTCGCAGGGAGTGCCGTGGCCCGTGGCGGCGGGGGCCGCCGTCGTGCCCTTGGTGGTGGTGGGCGCCCACCGCAAGGGCCAGCCGTTGGTCACCGAACTGGAACGGCGCGGCGCCTTCTGGGAGGGTCCGGTCAGGACGGCGCCCCGGTACCGGATGGTCTCGCTGGACACCCAGCCGCCCAAACCCGGCGTGGTCCGCTCTGACGACGGCGCCGAACTCGTTGCCGAACGGTGGCTGCTCTCCGGAACGGCCCTGGGCTCCTTCCTCTCAGAGCTACCCGAACCCATGCTGTTGGGCTCCGTGCTGCTGAGCGACGGTTCAAAGGCAGTGGGCTTCGCATGCGACGCGGTCGCAGCGTCCCGGGGTGAGGACATTACCCACTTTGGAGACTGGTTGGCAGCCCAAGCGGCGAGGTCCGGCTCCACGACGGAGGTCGACGGTACGGCGGAGCTGGAACCGGAACCGGCCTGGAAGGGAGTTTGGCGCGAGGTCGGCAAGGCACTTGTCAGGGGGCTGCAGCGGGGGAGGGTTTAGGAAGAAAGCGAGTCCAAAGCGGTACGACCTTTGGCGACTTCTCCAAGTGTCTCAGTGGTTCCGTGGCCGCGGGGTCCGACTGGAGACGCCGAAAAAGCCAAGGACAGAAGTGTTGACAGTGTCAACACTTTGGACCTCGGATCGGGCCGGACTGGGCCGGATTGCCAATGTTTTCGGGAGTTCCCCGTGTTTTCAAGGGTTGGAATGCGGTTCGAGTCCCACCTCGGGCACGGTGTTTTCGCAGGTCAGGGACTTATTTGGCCCCTGACTGTGCACAAATCAGCTTTTTATGGGCCCATTCGGGGCCATTTTTGTTAGTGGCCGTTGGTTTGGCCGTGCGCCGCTTTCCTTTGTGTTAGGCAGGATGTCCCTGTTCTTGCTTCTTCATGGCTTGAAGAGGACAGGGCTACATGACTTGTGAAGGTGCCGTTGGTCTGGCTCAGCCTGGGCCAGGTTCAGTTGCAGGGCCTGCGTTGGGCTGCCGCCGGCGGTGCGGTGATGCCGGGGAGGGATACGGTCTCGGCCAGCTGACCGCCCGTGAAGGAAACGGCTTTGGATGCCACTGCTTTTATCGTTCAACGGTCTTCCGCAGTGACTCGCGGCTAACAGCCTAGGTTGTCTGTCAGTCCCGGGCGGCGTTCCGATGGAGGGAGCACGGCTGGGCAGAGGGGCCGGAGTGCAACTTGGGGAACCGGGAACGATCCAAAAGTTGGCGAGGAATGAAGCGACGTAGGAGCGCCGAAGTTTTGGATCGGGACTGGCGCGTGGCGCCCTGGTTTCGCGTCGGACCCGCCCAGCGACGATGGGGCATCAGAACGACAAACCGCCAAGCACCTTTCGGTCCTTCTTGGTTTCTCGGGAAGGGCGAGGCATGACGTGATCCGTGCGGTCTGGTTCTCACCGCAAGGGTGCCCTGGCGCCGCGGTGACCTTCCAAGACGCGCTCTGCCCGTGGACGACGTTGGGCGCGAGGTGTCCTCAGTATCTCAGGTGGCAGCTTGTTCTTGGGCCCGGAACTACGATGGGATCTCACGGACAGGTGTTGGCCGCGTTGCCGTCCGAGGATGGCGGCATCGAGGTGGATGTAGACCGCATCCGCCGTGTCGTCGTACCTCATCAACATCGTCTCGCCGCGCCTCTGGTCCCGGATTCGCTTCTCGACTCTAACGGTGTCATCCAACCAGATGCTCTTGGATCGGCAGGCCATCCGGATTCGACTCTGGACGTATACTTCGGAACTCCGATGTGGTGCAGAGGACTTAAGACAAGGAAGAGTTCGAAGCCGCCTGCACCCTCAACGGTCTCCGGTGAGGGTGCGGGTGGCGGATGCCGAGTTCGCTTCGGACAGTTGTCGGAACATACTGAATGAATGCAAACAACCCGCGGCTTGGACAGGCTCGTTTTCTTCACGGACGCAGTGACGGCCATTGCCATCACTCTGCTCGTGCTGCCGCTGGTCGACTCCGTCACCCAGGCGGCCCACGACGGGCTGAGTGCTGAGCAATTCATCGGGAACAATTACGCTGCGATCTCCGGCTTCGCCTTGAGTTTCGTGGTGATCGCCCGGCTCTGGCTTGCCCACCATTCGGCGTTCGAGCATGTCAGGTCCTACAGCAGTCTCCTCCTGCTGCTCAACCTGTTTTGGGCGTTCACGGTGGTGGTGTTGCCGCTGCCGACGGAAATGGTGTCCCAGTTCAGGACTTCGCCCCTCTCGGTCGGCGTCTACATCGGGACGATGGCCGCAAGCAGCCTCACGCTCACGGCGATGACGCTCTTGATCCGGAAACACCCGCAGCTCGAGATGGAAGAGAATCCCATTCCTGGCCGCGAAGTCTTCTCCAGCGCCGTTTCGACGATCGGGTTCTTCATCGCCCTGATCGTGGGAGTCCTCGTGCCCCCCATCAACTTCTACGCGCTGTTGATTATTTTGCTGACCGTCCCACTGCAGCGGGTCTACGATCGAAGATCAGCTGCTGCGCGTCTGACGCCAGCCGCGCAATCATCTTAAAGCGGATCGGACCGGCCGGGAGGAGCAACGGTCCCGGAAGGTTCCGGCGTTTTTAGAACCCGAGGATGTCTCCGCCCGGCATTTCTCCCGCACGTCAGTCTTCGATGGGTAACGCTCTGTCATGGTGAAGTCTTTTCTGCAGACAAATAGTAGATGTCGGACTGAAAATGAGGAGATCTATGGGTTGGTGCGGGCAGGCGTCTTGCCCATCGCGGCCATGGCGACCAAGCCGATAATCGGAATGAGTGTCAGCTGGATGATTCCGGCGGTCTGCCACCCGAAGCTGTCGCGCATGGACGTGACGAAGTAACCGGAAGCGCTGGCGGGAATGTACATCGCTGCGATCATGAGGCCACTCACGCGACCGACGTACTTGACGTCCACCGACCGCTGCATCAGGGTGCTGGTGTTCGTGACCACGATGCCGCTGAACGCGGCGCCAAGGAGTGCCGAGAAGATCATCTGGACGGGAACTGGGGTGGAGAATCCGAAGATGGCCACCCCCAGTGCCATGATTGCGAGCAAACCTGTCATGTTGAGCAGTCTTTGATCGACGCGGTCAGCGATTGCACCGCCGACGAGCGCTCCCAGGGCACCGATGCCGAACATGCTAGCCGCCAGACCAGACTCTGAAGGTGTGAATCCGAGCGCTTCACGAAGATACGTCGGGTACAGTCCCAGATAGCCGTAGATCGCGAAACCGCCGGCGATCGCGACGAAAACGCTGCACACCACACGACGGTTCAAGAAGCGCAGACCGTTCGTGGTCGCCGATGAGGATGACGCGTCTGGTATTTGCATGCGGCCGACCTCGGTGACGGACTTCGGTACAAGGACAAGAACCATGAGAAGAATGACCAGTCCGATTCCGCCGAAGACGACCAGGGGTGCTCGCCAGTCGCCCGTCGCCGACAGGATGGCTCCGCCGAGCAGTGGTCCGGTGAAGCCGCCCAGGCCGAATGCTGCGCTGACGGAGCCGAGCGCGAACCCGCGGTTACGGCCGCTTTCGACATGCATTTTTGGACCCTTCCTCCTGGTTCTGCCAACACAATTTCATGCCGGTCTCTGTTGCAGGCGACATGACCTTGCGGCCCAAACCCTCGGTTTCCAAAGGCGTTCCTGGTTCAGCGGGAACGTCAATGGGGATCCCTGTGGCAGGCGTACAGGCCGTCCACAGAGTCCAGGTGTGTGGGATCCGGGCTTTCTTCCGGGGCGGTCCTGGCTTTGTTGATCCGTCATGGCCGGTCCGGGTCTAGACGCGCGGCAATCGGGTGACTACCTGAGCCTGCTCTTCAACGGCCATGGGCTTGCTGGCAGGGAGGACGACCGGAAACCGCCGGCGCATCACGCGGCGGATTTCGGGCATACGGAGTTTGTCCGGCAGACTGAGGGTTGAAAGACGTCGAACCGAGACATGGGCCGCCCCATCACTACCGTCTGATGAAACGTACGTTGCTGTGTCTCGCAACCGAGCCATTGTCAGGAGTGCCGAATCGGACCCTATTCTGACAGTCTTCGGCTACGTGCCTGATGTCAGGTTGGGGTGTAGCTCAGCCGGCTAGAGGGCGCGGTGTAGCAGGCCTGTTGCGGTTGGCTTCGAGATAGAGACGGCCGGGACTCTCTTGAGTTCGCATACTTCAGCCGATTTGCTGGCGTTGGGCAGACGCGAGATCGCCCTCGACCGGGCCTCGGTCGAGGGCGATTCCCAATATTCAGGGTGTGACGCGTTTATCGACGCCCTCGTCAGCAAATAACAGGACGTTTAGGGCTTTGATCCATGCGTCCGGATCCCGCTTGATGCAGTTTCCGAGATCAGGTGCTCACCCTTCAGCACCTCTGGGTCGGCCGGAGCGACAGTGGCGCGTCCCGTGCGGCTGCCCGTCTCCGGGAGCGTGAAGTAGACGATGAGGCTGAGGGCGACAATGGCGATCATGTAAACCGCTACGTACATGGGCTGTCCGGCGCCGACGAATGCTGCTGCGATCAGTGGTGCGGTGCCTCCGAAGACGGCGATGACGATCTGATGTGCGAACCCGATGCCGGACACCCGGACAGCGGCCGGGAACAGCTCGGCCTGGATGGTCGGGTAGACGGCCTGCCAGATACCGAGAACCACCCATCCGGATGCCGACACCAGAACGTACACGCCGAAGCCTGGCTGGTTCAGCAGCAGGAGCAAGGGGTAGAAGAGCGCGATCATGCCGATGGCACCGATGATGGGGAAGATCTTGCGACGACCGATGCGGTCGGAAAGATAACCACAAATCGGCACGATGATGACGAGCAGGGCCAATCCGATGACGCTTCCGGCCAGGGTGGAGGACAGGTCCCGGCCCGTGGTCAGCTTGGCGTAGGTGGGAAGGAAGGTGGCCCAGGTGTAGTAGGCCACGGCCGGAGCCGAGAGTGCGGCCGCCTGTAGCAGAGCCTTCGGGTGCTCACGGAGCAGGTCCATAAGCCGCGCCCATGCGGACTTCTGATCGACGAGGGCGCTTGCTTCAAACTCGGGCGTCTCGTCTGCGCGGGCCCGCATGACGAGACCAACGACGCCAAGAACGCCGCCCACGAGGAACGGAATGCGCCAACCGAAGGCGGCGAGGTCTGCAGGGGCAAATGCCGATGTCACCATCGCCGCGCCGCCGGTCGCTGCGAGGGTCGCGAGGCCGCTTGCCATGTTGGAGAAGGATCCGAACAGGCCCCTACGGTTCGCGGGAGCGTGTTCGACCATGAACGCGATGGCGCTTTGCTGCTCAGTGCCGGCCGAAATTCCCTGAAGGATGCGCGCTACTAGGAACAGAACTGGCGCTGCGTAGCCGATCGTTGCAAATGAAGGGGTCAGGGCAATGATCAGAGCGCCCAGCGCCATCCCGGAGATGGACAACGTCAGGATGAGCCGTCGTCCGAAGCGGTCAGCCAGTGGCGAGATAATGATTCCGCTGAATGGACGTACAACAAACCCGACGGCATACGTGAGCAGGGCCGCGACAAGGGATGCGAACGCGGAATCACTTGGGAAGATCTGTCCCGAAAAGACGGCTGCCAGCAGCCCGTAGATGTACCAGTCGTACCACTCCACGAAGTGGCCGATCGTACCAGCGATCATGTTGACGCTGCGGCGAGGCCGCACGGACGCTTCAGGAAATTCTGAAGAGCCCGGACTGTCGAGCGCTTCTTTTGAGGTCTTCATTGAACTCTACTTTCACGGTGTTTAGGGAGGGAGTACCGGGATGATTTGAGGCAATCCGCGCGGCGGCAGACTGCGATATGGGCGCCCGTTGCCAAGCATGGGACCGTTTGGAGGCCTCTTCAAGTCCCCTGATCATGTTTCCCTGTCCAGCTGTTCTTACGGGTCGGGTCCTGGTAGGTACGTAATGAGATCGGTTGCTGAGATCGGTTGCAACAACATTACGAATGATTGGTCAGACTTGTCAACGTTTAATTGCGGCGGCGCAGGTTTCGACGATGCGCCCTTGGTTTTGAGGACGGCACGGTCTCAAGGGCGAGGGTCCTGCGCCTCGTTGATCAGCGTGCGCAAGTGTGTGCGCCACTAATTGCCTGAGGCCAGTTCACTGCCTTCGACTGGAAGAAGCGCCTCGTTGTTGACGTCCAGGAATTGCACTCCGGACCATGCGCACTCCAGGCTGCCATACACCGACCAGTAGTCATCCCAATGGGCAAGTTTCCATTGGTCCCGTTCCAGTCCGCGGCGGGTCAGCCGAGCGCGTAGAACGTCTTGAGGTACCCGAACGCGTATCACCGTGATCTCGGATGAGGGCCACTGGAAGTCCTCTGCCGCACGAGTCAAATAGTCTGCTTCTCCGAAGTAGGCTCCGAAGGGGGCATCGAGGACAACGGACCGGCCGAGGCGCAGGTTCACCCCAGCCACATCCATGAGAGTCTCGTACTCAAGGGGCAGCAGATTGTCGCGATAGTAGTCGTTGGATTCCCGGTCGGTGGGGTCGTGCCCGGTAGCGGTCAGCGCGAATTCAACGAAACGGCCGCTGACCCGGTCCTTGTCCAGGTATGCCGCTTCGTGCTCCTGTGCTGTTTGTTGGGCAATCGTCGTTTTCCCTGAGCCCGCCGGCCCGATAACAATGAAGACGTGCGGGTACATTATTGGCGGGCCTTTGCCACTGCTGAGAGGAACTCCTCGGCAGCTTTGGTGACGCGGGTAAAGTCGCCGTCCGGCTGCCATGCTTTTGTCACGTAGCTGCCGACGCCGACTCCGACAACGCCCGCCGCAAACCATTCGCTGACATTCTCCAGCGTTACGCCGCCTGCAGGCATGATTGGCAGATGTGCGAGCGGGGCGAGCACGGACTTGGCATAGGGGATGCCGCCGGCCTCGGTGGGGAAGAGTTTGAGGATGTCAGCGCCCGCTTCGGCGGAGTTTAAGAGCTCGGTCGGCGTGTATGCCCCGCTGACGGTTGGTACCTGGTAGCGGTTGGCTGTGCGGATCATCGCGGGGTTCAGTTGAGGGCTGACCAGGAACTCAGCGCCGGCGCGGATGCATTCGTAGGCCGAGTGCTCGTCCAGCACCGTGCCGGCGCCCACCGCTACTCCGTTGGGTCCGTGCTTGGTGGAGAGCCGGCGGATGACGTCGACGGCTCCGGGGATTGAAAGGGTGATTTCAAGGGCGCGGAAGCCTCCTGCGATGGCAGCTTCCGCCACACGTTCCGCCAGGTCGGCGTTTTCAAGGCGGACGATGAGGACCGCTCCGGATTCGTCGATGGTCTGCAGGGTGCGAAGTTTCTTGTACATGCTGGCCTTTCTTAAGGCCCAAGCGGTTTGGTTGCCTGGGCCGCTGTTGAGGTGTCGTTGACAAACTCTCCCACCATCCATAGTGTTATTGCAACCGATCTCAGCAACCGATCTCATACAAGGGGGTATTGCGGTTGACTCATGTACGCACCATCATTCTTGGCGCTTCCCACTGGCACGTTCCGCTGTACGCGCGGGGCATTGTCGAAGAGCACGAGGTCATCGGAGTCAGTGACGACGATGTATCCCTCGTGCAGGAGCTGGCCGAAGGCTGGGGGGCGCCGGTTGAAGATGACTGGCAGAAGCTGGTTGATCTTCCCGACGTCGGTCTCGCATATGTCTTTGGTCCCCATGGGGGTATGCCCGAAAAGTGTCTCGCCCTGATTGAGCGCGGTATTCCGTTCGTCGTGGAAAAGCCGTTGGGCACGTCCCTTGCCGAGCTTTCTGCCGTGCGTCAAGCCGCCGAGGCTGCCGGCGTGCCTGCCACTGTCCCCCTGGTCCAGCGCGGCGGACCTACAGATCAATGGCTTGCCAAGGCAGGTCGGCCCACGTACCAGCGAACCTCATTCATTGCAGGACCGCCATCCCGGTATCTCGACAATGCCAATCCTTGGATGCTCGACCCGGTCGAGGCGGGCGGGGGTTGTCTGGCCAACCTGGGTCCACATTTCGTGGATCTGTTCCTCCAGGGCTGCGGTGAGTCAGCGGCACATGTGGAATCGCGGCTCTCCTCGGTTCTTCACCACCAGGCCGTTGAGGATCATGCCAGCCTGATCCTCACGACTCCGGAGGGACGCGAAGCCATTATTGAGGTTGGCTACGCATTCCCTGGCTCCCCGCTTAAGCGCTACTGCAGCTTTACCTCGGTGGGTGAGGCAGGATTCGCGTCCGTTGATTCGGACGGTACAGCTACCTTCACCGCACTGGACGGCACCACGGAGGTCGAGAAGATCGACGTGGACAGTGACCCTCTCTATGATCCGTTCGTGCGGAGCGTTGCCCGGACGCTGGATGATGGATTCCGGGGTCTGCCTACGCTGGCCCAGCTCGAAAACGTCATGCGCCCCATTTGGCAGGCCTACGACGACCAGCACGGAGGAAAAGAACATGCCTGATTTGAGTATCGACGTCGTCGCAAAAGCTGCCGGTGTCCACCGGTCGACGGTCTCCCGGGCGTTCTCACGCCCTGAGGCGGTGAAGAGCGAAACACGTGAGCACATTCTCCGGGTCGCCGAGGGACTCGGCTACACGATGAGTCCACTCGCCCAGGCGCTTCGTCGTAAGACGAGCACCTTCATCCCGCTGATCGTCCCTGACATCACAAACCCGTTCTTCGCTGAACTTGCCAAGACGATGACACAGGCAGCTGACGAGCGCGGCTACCAGCTGCTGCTCTGCGTCACCAACGGGGACCCGACCAAAACCGATGGGTACTTCACTGCCATGCAGGCGATGTATGCCCCCTTCGGGATTGTGGCCCCGTCAACAAAGGTCGATACCGAGGCCCTGAAGCGCTTCGACTTCGGCCATAAGGTCGTGGTGATCGACCGCGTGGAAGGTGACGACTCCGTTCCCACCGTCACCGTCGACAGCCGCCAGGGAATCTTGCTCGCGCTGGAGCACCTGCATTCGCTGGGGCACACCTCGATCGGCTACGTATCCGGCATTGCCGGGACGCACACCGCCCAGGACCGGATGGATGCCTACCTGGAGCTCACAGCCCAGAGCGGCGGCACGCCCATCGTGCTGGACAGCGGGTCAGATCTTGATGCGGGCACGCGGGGAGCAGAGCATTTCCTGGAAATGGACAATCCCCCAACGGCCATCATTGCAGCCAATGACATGGTGGCCTTTGCAGTGATTTCGGCACTTGGCCGAAGCGGCGTACGGGTCCCGGAAGACGTATCCGTCATCGGGTTCGACGGTCTCGCTCTTGGTGCCCGGTTCAACCCTCCTCTGACCACCATCCGGCAGCCGATCGCCGACATGGGACACATTGCCATCGAACTCGCCGAGAAGCAGATCGCGGATGGCTCGGTGGACCATATCGTCCTCGAACCTGAGCTCCTGGTGCGCGGATCCACCTCGGGACCACGCAAATGACCGGGGGACAGGGCGCGGTGCTCCGGCGTCTGCCGGGGCTCCAGCACACGGACCATGTCGGCCTGACGGTTCCGAACCTTGAGGAAGGCATCCGGTTCTTCGTCGACGTTCTCGGAGCCGAGGAACTCTACCGCTCCGAACGCGGGCCCGACGAAGAATTCATGCCCACGAACTTCGAAGTCCCGGCAGATGCCAAGCTCACGCTCGCCATGCTGCGCCTTCCACCGAACCTCAACATCGAGCTTTTCGAGTGGAACAGCGCTGAGCGGCGCGATACGCCACCGCGCCACTGCGACGCCGGCGGGCACCACCTGTGCTTCGTAGTAGACGATGTTGATGAAGCGATCGCTGTGCTGCAGGAAACACCTGGGGTACGCGTGCTCGGTGAACGCAAGGAAGTCGCGGGCGACAGCCCCCGCGTAGCCGGCAACCGCTGGACCTACTTCATCACCCCATGGGGACTGCTGATGGAAATCGTGGACCGATCCCGCGTCGCAGTCCCGCCCCGGCTGGTCGGCCCTGCGGACTGGACAGCAGCCCACAACACTTCAGAAAGGACAATGAACAATGCGGCTAGCGGGTCACACACTAGGCACTCCGGACCACACGGTTCCCCAAGCACTTAAACTCTTCCGAGCCGCCGGGCTCGATGCCGCCGAAGTCATCTACCAGGATGACTACAGGTCCGGATTGCCGTTAGGTGACCGGCGCGCCGCCATGGAGGCACTTCAGGCGGCCAATAGTGAAGGCGTGCCCATCGTGGGTCTGACGCCTTACACAACCGCCATCAACTCACTGGACGATGCAGAATGGCGTAAAGCAGTCGATGAATTCCGGGGCGCCATAGAGACTGCACACCTGTTCGGCGCTGACCGGGTCCGTGTCTATGCTGGTTCCTGGCACCCCGGTGACAACGACCACGCGGCGCGATGGGTAAAACTGCGCCAGGCATTGGAGACGCTCGCACCTGAAGCTGACCAGGCAGGGGTTCGCCTTTGCGTGGAAAACCACTTCGGCACCATGACCCAGACCGCGGCGGACACCGCCGCACTGGTCCGGGAAATTGCCCACCCGGCCGTCCGCGTTCTCTATGACCAGGCAAACCTGACATTCACGCACGATGAATCGTTCGAACAGGCCTTTGCTGTTCAAGGGGACCTGATCGGTCACGTGCACGTGAAGGACCTCGTCTTCACGAACCCCAACGCGGCTTTCCGCGCCACTGAAACGGCCCGGGTCAACGCGTCCGAGCGTGCCGTCCGGTCCCGCGTGGTGGGAAGCGGCGTCGTTCCGTGGTCCCAAGTCCTGGCCGCGTTGCTGCAGCATGGCTACGACGACGTGCTGAGCATCGAGCTTGAGTACCGTTGGCACCCGCAAGACCTGCCTGTGCCCGAGGACGGATTCCGGGAATCCGCCGCCGTGCTGCGCTCAATGCTCTCTGACCTGGCCAAAGTGAGGAACATCCAATGAACACCAACCGTCTCCGCGTCGGAGTTGTCGGCGCAGGCAATATCGCCACCATTGCCCAGTTGCCCACCCTCGTACAACGTGCCGACGTCGAATTGGCCGCCTTGGTGTCACGGCGTGAGGACCCAAGCAACCTGGTCCGACGCTGGGGCTTCAACGCAGCCTACAAAACGGTGGAGGACATGCTGGATTCCCAGGAGCTGGATGCGGTCTTCGTGCTGACGCCACGCTCCGAGCACGCCCATGCCGTCCAGCTATGCCTGAGCCGTGACGTCGACGTGTTCTGCGAAAAACCGTTGGCTCCGGCAAGCGATGAAGCAGAACGACTGGCAGACCTGGCCGACGAGCGCGGACGAGTGCTGATGGTCGACTTCAACCGCCGCTACGCGCCCGTTTACACGGCCGGCCGGGAAGTCTTCGGCGACCAAGGTGCCACCTTCTGCGTCGCCCAAAAAAACCGGCCTGGATCGGAATACCGTGCGACATTTGAGAACGCCATCCACATGGTCGACCTCCTCCGCTGGTACTGCGGCGGCGAACCGGAGCACGTGGCCGCCCACGCCGCCGGTGACGACCCCTGGGAAGAAGACGGCATCGCAGCGATGATCCGTTTCAGCACCGGCAACACAGGAGTGCTCATGGCAGCCCGCACGGCAGGTGCCTGGAACGAGAAACTGGACGCCTACGGTGACGGTAAGACCGTAGAGGTCAGGGCACCCGAAACTGTCTCGATCACTGACAGGGGAGTCACCACCTCACGGGAGCTTAGCGCCGAGGCGTACGGCTGGGCTACCGCCACAGACACCCTGGGCTTTTCTGCCGCCGTTCACCATTTCCTCGACCGGGTCGCCGACCGGGCGCAGCCGCTGACCTCAGGCCGCGAAGCTGTCTACACCCAGCGCCTGCTCGACCAGATCCTCGCTGCTTCCGGCTTGCCGACAGAGGAGCAAGCCGGTCGGGAATGGGCCAGCCATGCAGTAAACGCAAGCTGAACAACCACGCCCGACCCGCCGATCTCCACGCCTGGTGCTTGACGAAAGCACTCTGGAAAGAGCTGCCTGAACACACCCCACAGAAATTAGGGAGGTGTAAAGATAGCTCCATTCCGCCTCCGCCAAAGTAGACCGCATAGCGGGGGAGAGGGGCCAGGCCTGCTACGCGGCCGGCTCGCCCCGCTTTCCGGCATCCTGCTGGTCGCGTTCAGCGCCAGGCAAGCGGTTTCGGCGGTATCCCCACTCCTTGGTCCGATAAGCGAGGACCTGCCCCTCGACGCACTGACGACAGGGTTCCTTGGGGTGCTGCCGACCGTCGGCTTCGCAGTGATGGGCTTCCTGGCCCTCCCGCTCGTCCGGCGTATCCACCTGGAAAACCTGCTCCTGTTTTCGATCCTACTGACAACACTTGGCCAGGTCGGCCGCGCACTGGGATGGGCCACCCCGGCCTTTTTGGCCTTCACCTGGATCACCATGCTGGGAATCGGGGTGGTCAATGTCGTCAGTCCGCCGCCGCTTCGCCCACGGAGTCGGCTACGCCCTCGCAAGCGCCGGCCCCTTCCTCTTCGGTCTCCTGCATCATCCAGGGGACCGCTGGCTGCCCTCTTTTGGCATGCTCGGAGCCTGGCTCCTGGTGCTCACGCTGGGGGCCAGCATGATCAACAAGCCACGCGAGCTTGAAGATGCCTTCCCGGGTGAGACAGCCAAGCACTCAACAGAGCAAGACACTGATGGGGTTCTCGGCTCCAGCAGCTCCCAAAGTCGACATCATCTTCGCTGACAATCCAGAACGCCACTACCCCAAACCCCGAGCCAAATAGATCCTTGACAGACCCTTTTCGCCACCCTATGTTTATTGCAACCGATCTCAGCAACCGATCTCATTCGTGGTGACGTAAATGCAACCGATCTCAAAGGAGAGACTCAATGATCAAAAGTGCAGGCGCTTTGACCGCAGTTGCCCTGGCCGCGGCACTGCTGACAGGCTGCTCAAGCAGCAATCCGGGCGACACCGGCAACAACAGCGAAGCCGGTCCCGTGACGTTGACGTACTGGGACTTCATGGACCCCAGCCAGAACAACCCGCGGTCCGCGGCGCTGAAGCAGAACATCGAGAACTTCGAGAAGGAAAATCCCAACATCCGTGTCCAGCTTTCGACGGTTTCCTTCGGCGACATGATCAGCAGGCTCCCGCAGGCGGCAGCAGCGGGTCAGACGCCGGACGTTGTGAAGATGTACGCACCGGTGGTTCCACAGATGGCTGCCGCCCAGGTCTATCAGCCGCTTCCAGGGGAGGCCAAGCAGATCACCGACTGGCTGCGCCCGGTGGATAAGCTGGCGGACAAGGATGGAAAACAGGTAGCCGTGCCGTACGACTACCGCACCTGCACGCTCTATTACAACGACAAGATCCTCAAGCAGATCGGAGCGGCCGTACCCGCGACCTGGGACCAGGTCGCGGACGTAGCTGGAAAAGCAGCAGCCGCCGGTTATACGGGGTTTGGCACGGGATTCTCCGGCGTCGACAACTCGGCGATCATCTCGACCTTCTTTGATTGCTTCATGAGTCAGGTGGGGCAGGAAATCTCAAATCAGGACGGCAAAGCCACCTTCAACACTGAGAAAGGCAAGGAATTCGCCGACTTCCTTGTCAAGCTCAAAAAAGCCGGAGGCATGTCCAAGAGTGTGGTGGGGGACCAGTACTCGACAGTCAATGACGGTCTCCAAAACGGCACTGTGGCGATGGCCGTCCTCGGAACTGAACGCCTGTTGACCCTGCAGAAGGCGAACCCGGACATCAAGTCTTCCACCCTGCCCAAGACCTCAAACGGCTCGGATACCGGATCGACATTCGGCTGGACGCTTGGCATCGGTGCCGGAAGCAAGCATGCCCAGGCGGCTTGGAAGTTCATTGAGTACATGACCGGCCCGAAAGCCGGGGCAGTCATGGCAACCGGAGGTGACGTACCCACTCGCTCCGCGACCTTCAAGGATCCCTACTTCACCACTCCCGGGGCCAAGACCGTGCTGGAGGTCAGTAAATTTGTCGAGCAGCACAGCGAGCCCCACCCCTACCCGGACAACTGGATTGCCATCGCAGGCGGCCTCGCCGGCGCCGGCCAGGAGCTGTACCTCAACAACCGTTCAGCGGACGAGTTCATGAAGATTGCCCAGGACGCGGCCAACAAGTGAGCCTCGGTCCGGACAGGAATAACGACGGAACAGCCCTGGCCCCAGGAAAGCGAACCCCATGTCAGTGACACAAGTACGACGCACAGCGCGGAGTATCAAACCCCGAATCCGGACTTCCCGGAAAGACCGCGCTGTCTGGCTCTACGTCGTCCCGGTCGTAGCGGTCTTCCTCTTCGTCTTCGTCGGGCCCCTGGTCTTCACAGCCTTGACTGCCCTCCACGAAACCACGTACTACCAGATCAAAGAGTTCTCCGGGCTGAATTCGTTCACGAAGCTCTTCTCAGACAAGGATCTACCCAAGCAAATCGGCACCACCCTTGCCTTCTCACTTGGTGCGCTGGCCATCGCCGTGCCGCTGGGGTTTGCCTCTGCAGTGGTATTGAACAAAATCATCCGCTTCAAGCGGACGGTCCGGAGCCTGTTCCTGCTTCCTTGGCTGATGTCCCAAGCCACCGTCGGCACCCTCTGGCTGTGGTTCCTCAACCCCAACTACGGTCCGGGCACGGCCATCACCAAGGCACTTGGTTTCGGACCCACGGACGTGTTCTCATCACCTGGTTCTGCCCTTGTGGCCGTGACTCTCATCACCGCATGGTGGTCTTACCCGCAAGCGATGGTCCTGTTCCTTGGGGCTCTGCAGACCGTTCCCATGGAACTTTACGAGAGCCTTCGCGTCGACGGAGGGAACGCCTGGCAGGGCTTTGTGAACATCACGCTGCCCTTCCTCCGGAACACCATCGTCTCGGTCGTCGTCGTCCTGCTGATGCTTTATGTGCAGATGGTTACCATCATCCTGGTCACCACGCGCGGCGGCCCGCTTGGCGGTACCGAAACGCTCTCCATGCGCGTATTCAACAAGACGTTCCAAGACTTTGACCTGTCGGGAGCCTCGGCAACGGCCATCCTGCTCTTCGCGATCAACATCGCCCTGACCCTGGTAGCAATCCGCTTCCGACGGAAGGACACCCTGTGACTGCCACTATCCCCGCCCGACGCCGACGCCCGGGACAGATTCTGCAACGGTTACCCATTTGGGTCGTTGTTGCCGTGACCGCCGCCCTGGTGCTGCCACCCATCCTGTGGATTTTGTCGACATCCCTGAAGACTGAAGCGAACACGGTGGCTTTCCCGCCGGTATGGATCCCCGACCCGGTCTCCTTCGGCAGCTACGGCGGGCTGTTTACCTCCGCCAATATTCGCTTCTTCGCGAACTCACTCATCTACGCCATCGGGTCAATCGTCCTGGCCTTGGCTGTGTGTATTCCTGCAGCGTATGTCGCCACCCGCTTCCGCGGCCGCCGAATGGAGGCCCTCATGACGGCAATTCTCGTGCTGTCCATGGTCCCTGGTGTCGTCGTTTTCATTGCGCTCTATTCGATGTTCGTCAAAACGTCCCTCATCAACACCTACCCTCTGCTGATCGTGGTCTACACGGGCATCATCTGCGGACAGACGATCCTGTTCCTGCGCAACTTCATCGAAAACATTCCGGTTGAGATCGAGGAAGCAGCGGCGATCGATGGCTGCAGCCGGCGCCAAATCCTCCTGCGGATCGTGCTGCCCTTGATCCGTCCTGGCATAGCAGCCGTTGCAATCTTCATCTTCGTCTTCGTCTGGAACGACTTCCTTGTCGGAACCGTCCTCGCAACAACCGAGGACATGAAGACCGTGCAGAACGGCATCGTCCGCTACATCTCAACGGGTTTCGGCAACTTCTGGGCCTCCTTCGGCGCCTTCGTCATCGTCGCCTTCATACCCGTCCTGGGCATCTTCGCCGTATTCCAACGCTGGTTCATCGCCGGCCTGACCTCGGGAGGCGTCAAATCATGACCGTAACGGAACATGCTCCCCGCGTCGCCGTCGTAGGAGCGGCCGGCTGGGCCGGATCACGGCACGCACGAGCATTCGTCGCAGCCGGTGCCGACGTCGTCTTCCTTGTTGACAAGGACGACCGCGCCTACCTGCTCGCCCGGGAGCTGGGGTCAGCGTTGGTGCCCAGCACTGAGGCACTCCGCCCCGAGGACCTGGACCTCGTGGTCGTTGCCCTCCCGACCACCATGCAACCTGACGTCTGCGCAGACCTGCTCAACAGGGGTTTCCGTGTGCTGACTGAAAAGCCGGTAGCCGCAGATACCGAAGGCGTTGCCGTCCTTGCCGCTGCATCCGGCGTCAACGAACGCCTTATGGTCGGGTACACCCTCCACAAGCATCCCGCCGCACCCCTTGTCTCTCAATGGGTCAGGGACCACGACGTGATTGCCGTGTCCGTCCGCTCCGTGGCCCATAAACAGAAGGTCGACTCGTGGCGCGCCGACCCGAAGGAGGGCGGCGTCGCGGTCATCAACGGCATTCACGCCATCGAACTAGTGTCATCCTGGTTCGACGGCGACCCGAAAGTTCTGGCCGCCAGCGCCAGCAGCAGTCTGTACGGTTCGCAGGTACCAGAACACGTCATCGCCACCCTCGAATTTCCTGAGGGCGCGGTGTTGAACCTTCAGAGCTACTGGTCTCCGTGGCAGGAGCCTCAAGGTCTCAATCAAGGTGACTGGAGCCTCACCATCGATGTCCTGGCAAGCACCGGCCGGATGTTTTGGTCCAACGATTCCCTTCACGCGTGGGAACGGGACGGCAGCCAGTACGAGAAGACCTTCGATCCCTCGGACCTCTTCCTTCGCCAGGCAGAGGCAGCACTGAAGTTCTGCACGGGAGAGACCCCTGCAGTCACATTCGCCCAGGCACTCCGCGCCACCGAAATCGCCGACGCACTCCTGGCAGCGGTAGCCTCCCGAGCTAAGGACGTGGTCGCCCCGTAGCATGATCAAACCTGACCACATGGCGACCGGCCGAACCGAGCAATCTCAACTAAGGAATTGAACATGAAGCGATCACCTCACGCTCCAGCCGCGGGAGAACAGCGGTGCCGCCGCGTCCAGAGCGGCGAGAACAAATGAGCCTCAAAGACCAGGTGGTTCTGGTAACCGGATCCAGCGGTGGCATCGGCGACGCCGCTGTCAGCGCACTGATCGCTGCAGGCGCCATCGTCATTGGCGCTGATCGTTCCCCTAAAGAGGACCAGCCATTGGAGGCGTTCTACCCCCTCGACATCACCTCGGAACAACAATGCGCAGCTGCAATCCAGGACATCGCATCCAAACACGGGCGCATCGATGTCCTTATCCACGCAGCGGGAGTACTCGGCACCACCCCCGGCATTATGGAGACAACAACCGAAGAGTTCGACTCCATCCTGAGGATCAATGCCTCCGCGACCTTCACGATGGTGCGGGAAACAGCCAAATCGATGCTCGAGTCCGGCACCGCCGGCGCCATCGTGGTCCTGTCCTCCGTTGCGGCCAAAGAAGCACGCCTCAACTACCTGCCGTACAACGCGAGCAAGCTCGCCGTATTGCACATCATGTGGTCATTTGCAGAATTGCTGGGACCTCAGGGGATCTCCGTCAATGCCATCGCACCAGGCCCGGTGAATACGCCGATGTGGGCACAATTTGCTAAAGATTCCGGCCCGGACGCGGCTGCCAACAGGGCGAAGCGGGCAGCGCAATTGCCGATGCGCCGGTTCGCCGAACCCGACGAAGTCGCCCGCGCCATCCTTTTCCTTGCCGATCCCGACAACCGCTACATCACAGGAGTATCCCTCGACGTGGCAGGCGGAGCACACCTGGGAATCGGAACCTGAGCCGCTCTGTACGGGGCCTCGCAATCGCCAAGGCCCCGTCACGCCGCTCTCTTGCAGACGGCAACCACGCCGTGCCTATCCGCCAGCCAAACCCGGTACCGAGGCCTCAAGGCTACTCTGACTTCCTGATTGTCACTGAGCAACCGAGACGAGTACGAAGCCATTGACAATCTACCAAGGAGACACCGCAATGTCCGTTCCGTTGGTCCAGCTGTTTCCGGATCCAGTGACCGCTGCCGAAACGATCCTCCTCACCGACCGGGCAGCCGGAGCAGCGGCGATCCGACTCACTCTTCGCTCCGATATGAGCGGCGGACCCACCCGGGCACCGACAGTCGACGAGCCCGGTTCAAGCCTCTTCGGAATTCATAAGGAAGCGACATGGAAACTGCAATCAGACACCATCACACGGCCTTGCACGTTACGGACTTGGAGCGCAGCGCACGATTCTACGTGGATGGGCTTGGACTAAGCCGCTTGGATACGTGGACGTCGGGACCGTACATAGGCGAACTCTTCGGCCGTCCCAACGTCAAGGTCAAAGCGCTGATGCTCACGACAGGTGACGGAAGCTTCCGGCTTGAACTGGTCCAAGTCGAGGAACCTCCGGCCGCCATCAACCCATCCGAAGCGCAGCCGGGCACGGCGCATCTTGCCTTTACAGACATTGACGTACGGAAGGTTTTCGTCAAGATGACGGCGCTGGGCTACGGGTCGTTGTCCGAACCGGTTGAGCCGACGTCGGGCCCAAATTCAGGGGGCCTGCTGATCTACATGCTCGATCCGGACGGGAATCGCGTGGAGCTCATTCAGGCGCCGGACTGGCAGGGAAGCGACAAGTCTTGAGCTATCGGCACCCAGAAGAACATGCCCGGAATGCTCGGACGCCAGGTGACCACATTGGAGCGAGTAGAGAAATATCGTATGGAACTAGGATCTGCCTGACGGTTCCGGCTTATAGGCGCCGCTACTCATCAAACGGTGCGGCTGAATTGTTGGCAGGCTTCCCTCGCAGCGTTCGGCCCATACCCCTCGAACAAACTCCATAACGGGCGCTAGACCAATCGTGGGTCCCTGCCGGTGGCTGGCCCTCTTTCCTGCAGGACGTGGGCACTGCGGCGCGGCCGCCATTAGGACAATGCCGTGACGGCTAGTTTCCGCACAATGGCCGTGCCGCCTTTTGCGCACACGTCGGTGCCCAGGTTCCCGGACAGCGGAAACACCAGATCGCTCAGGGCGACCCTGCCGCCCTGGGCGAAGACCTCCACCGAGCACTGGTCGACGATTAGCCTTAGCCGTAGCACGCCGTCGTCGAGTTCCACTGGTGCGGACTCAGCCGACGCGAACTTGTCGTGGAAGGCGGTGTTTCCGGAATTGCGGCGATCCAGGGTGAGCCGGCTTGTCATGGCATCGAAGCTGAGAACCGTTGCGGCGCTGCCGTCCGGTGCGCCGAGAAGCCTGAAGGCAACGTTCCGTGCTGTGCCGGGCAGGATTTCGGCCTCGATCAGCTGGGCTGATCCGGGCACCGCGTCGGGCAGTTGCAGCAGGGAGTCGTGAAGTTCCATGTTCTGGATGGTGCGGACAGGCTCCCTACCGTCCAACGACAGCACCGGGCGCTGCATCAGGCGCGGGAAACCGTCCACTGTCGCGAGCTCGACCTCCCGGGGAAGCGACATACTGGAGCGCCACGGGGACGTGGGCAAAGAGTTGGCGTAGTCCCAGTTGTTCATCCAGCCGATCATGATGCGGCGGTTCTCCGGGGCATTGCTGAAGGAGACGGCGGCGTAGTAGTCACGTCCCCAGTCGAGCCACAGACAGTGTCCGAGATCCGTGGTCCCGTCGGCATCCGCTGGAACGAGCGAATCAGGGTCGGCGGTGAACTGCACCCCATCGAAGTCGCCGACGAAGTATTGCCCTCCGGAGCCGCCGGCCACGGCGCCCGGGTTGATATTGACCACCAGGACCCACTTGACGTTGTCAGGGTCTCCGTCGACGGGGAGCGGGAAGAGGTCGGGGCATTCCCATTCGCCGCCGCTGGCGTTGGCGGGGCCGAAGGTGCTCAGGTATTCCCAGTCCTTGAGGTCGGCCGAGCGGTACAGCACAACCTGCTGGTGTTGGGCCTCCACCGCCGCCATGATCCAGCAGGAACCGGCCGGTCCCTCGTGGCGGAACACCTTGGGGTCCCGGAAATGGGCCGAGCCGCGGCCGAGCACCGGGTTGCCTGCGTATTTGCTCCAGGTCATGCCGGCGTCCGTGGAGAACGCGAGGGACTGGGCTTGTGTCCCTTGGTGCGCCGCGCCTTCCTTGAAGGCGCTGGTGTAGATGGCGACCAAGGCCGGATCTTCTGCTGTGCCGAATCCTGACGTATTGCCGTGGTCCACCACGATGCTGCCTGAAAAGACGTCTTCTTCCTCGTCGCAGGCGATGGCAACCGGGTGTTCGGTCCAATGCAGAAGGTCGGTTGAGGTCGCATGTCCCCAGGACATGTTGCCCCAGACGTTGTCGAAGGGGTTGTTTTGGTAGAAGAGGTGGTAGACGCCCTGGTGCCACACGAGTCCGTTGGGGTCGTTCAGCCACGTGTTCTTGGCTGTGTAGTGAAGTATCGGCCGCAGGTTGGGGGCGGCTTCTTCGGCGTGGCCCCCGGCAGGGTGCGTTGTTATTTCAGTCATCGGAGTTCTTTCGGGAAGTCTGGGCCAGTTCCAGGGATCGGATAAGTTCCGCCCGCGTGGGCGGGTACGCTCCGTGCCGTCCGACCGTTATGGCCGCAGCGAGCGAGGCGGCTGTTCCCACGCGTGTGAGTTTGCCGTAGCCGAAATCGTCCTCGGGGTCCTCGATGAGGCCGGCGATAAGCGATGACATGTAGGAGTCGCCTGCGCCGACAGTATCTTTGACGACCACTGGTGTTGCCGGCACGTCGATCTCGGCGGCATTCGAGCGCAGATAGGATCCGGATGCGCCATCGGTGATGATTGCCAGTTCTGTCCCGAGATCAAGTAGCCGCCGCGCGATGTCGTGAGGGGACGTGCGCGGGTAGAGCCACTGGGCATCGTCCGAACTGAGCTTCACGACGGTAGCCAGGGCAACTGTGTGTTCGAAGGTCCTGAGCGCTTCAGTGTGGCTATGGAGCAGTGTCGGGCGGATGTTGGGGTCGTACGTGATCAGGCAGCGGCGGGAGAACAGTTCCAGCAAGGACCGGACCTGGGTTGCTCCAGGCTCCATGAAGGAGGCCAGTGACCCTGTGTGCAACACCTTCGGGAGGAAAGTGGGGCTGAATTGGGGGAGGTTCCATTCGAAGTCGAATTCGTACACTGCGGAACCGCTGCTGTCCAGAAGCGCCCTGGCGGTGGATGTGCGGTTGAGGTGTTCGGCTCCCGGAAGCAGGCGTACCCCCGCGGTGTCCAAGTGCCGTTGGATGGCCTTGCTGCGTTCATCGCTGCCCAGTGCGGTGAGAAATGCGGTGCTGACGCCTAGCCGGCCGAGTCCGAACGCGACGTTCATCCCTGATCCGCCGGGAAACTCGACGGACCCTGCCGCGGTGTCGATGATGTCGATGATGGCCTCGCCGACGACGACGACATCCGTTTCAGGGCATGGGGGAACTGGGGTGCTGTGCATTCGAGGTCCTTGGAAGGTTGGGCGCGTCCCCTACTGGACGCGCTCGAGGTCAGGTGTTGGGGCGTGTGGGTGAGTCCGGTGCTGCCCTACTGGGAGCGCCCTTGTGTTTTGGGGAGGCGACCGAATCGCGAAGGACTAGGGGACAGGGAAGAAGGGTCGGGTGAGCGGCGAACAGCCGCAGGTCGGTTTTTCCCTCGATGGCGTCGATCAGGTTTTCGGTTGCCCATGCGCCCATTTCGTAGTGGGGCAGGGCGACGGTTGTCAATGCGGGGTAGAGGTTTTCGGCGATAAGTTGTTGGTTGTCGAAGCCGACGATGGAAATGTCCTCCGGAATCCTGAGGCCAAGTTCCCCGGCGGCCCGGTACGCACCCATGGCCATGCGGTCGTTGTAGCAGAACACGGCCGTGGGTCGGCTTTGGGGCTTCAGCAGGCGCAGCGCCGCCTGGTAGCCGCCGGGCACCTCCGAAAGCTCGGACCGGACCAGTTCTTCATGGAAGGGCAGCCCGGCGTCCGCGAGTGTTTCTTTAAAGGCCCTGAGCCGGGAGTGGGTGGCCGGCACGTCGTCGGTGTTGTTGAGCATGCCGATCCGGGTGTGCCCGGCGTCGATCAGGGTTTGCACGGCCGACCTCGCACCGGCGATTTCGTCGGGGATGACGGAGGAAACAGTGTGGCTGATGTCTTCGGAATCCACCAGGACAGCGGGGAGCCCGGCAAGGTTCTTGGGGACGGCCAGTTTGCGGTGATACATCGTGGCGTACAGGATGCCGTCCACCTGGCGGTCCAGCAGATCCGCCACATCACTTTCCCTGGAATCCTGGGAGCTGGTGCTGGTGGAGTTGATGATCATGATGCGGTACCCGCGGGCACGTGCCGTCTCCTCGGCCCCCAAAATGATCCGGCCAGCGTGCGGGGTGGTGGCGATTTCCTCGCTGATGAAGCCGATCATGCCCGAGCGTTGGGTGCGCAGGGCCTGCGCCAGCCGGTTCGGGCCGTATCCGAGACGCCGCGCCGCTTCGTGGACCCGCTCCCGCGTCTCCACCCCCACCCGGGCGTAGACAACGTCATTGAGGACGTGGGAGACCGTCGTGACGGAGACGCCGGCTGCGGCTGCCACGTCCTTGATGCCAACCGACTTGTTCATTGGTCTCCCACGTCCTTATGTTGATGCTGATTCTATGTCCGGGTAATTGCTGCGTGCGTTTTATTCGTCCCGGAGGCCGGGTGGCGATCCTCGGGGGGGCTCGCCGGACCTGAGCGGGTTACTGGGCCACAAGGGGTGCGTGTGCCGCCTGGAAACCGACCGTGGGTGTGGCCCTGAAGGCGTTGACGGCCCTGTCTGCGATAACTTGGCCGTCACTTCCGGAATCAAGGATCGTATTCCGGGCTGATTCGGAATCAACCATGACGGCCGTAACGGCGAGGCCGTCCGTAGCTTCGGTCGTCAACAGCGCGTCCAC
>NZ_JBFRGF010000015.1:0-104685 GCF_052115205.1 Arthrobacter sp. 2RAF6
CCGCCGATGCTGATCGAGGACGCGAACACCGCGTGGGCCGACTCGAAACCGTCCAGCTTGGAAATCGACGGGGAAGACACGGACCCGCCGATCAGGCGGGTCAGGGCCAGGTTCAGGCCCGTGAGCATCAGGAACGTCGCGAGCGTGACAATGAAGGACGGCAGTTTCGTCTTGACCAGGATCCACCCATTGATGAAACCGATCCCGAGCGAGACGACGAGGGCCAGCAGGACACCCACCCACGCGTTCATCGAGAAATACCAGCTGAACAACGACGCGGTCAGGGCCGAGGAAATCACGGCAACACCGGTGGAAAGGTCGAACTCGCCACCGATCATCAACAACGACACCCCCACCGCCATGATCCCGATCGTGGAAGACCCATACAGGATCGTAGCCAAAGCATTCGGCTGCGTGAACGTCTGCGAGACCGAAGCGAAGAAAATGAAGAGGACAACCGCCCCCACGAGGGCACCGACTTCAGGCCTCCCCAAAAACTTCTGGATCGGGCTGCGGCGTCCGATCCGCTCATCGCCGGGGGCCGAAGCCGGTGCCGGCGGCAGGGTTGCTGTGTTTGCCATAGGAAGAGCTCCTTGTTGCTCAGGCTGCGCGGCGGTCGCCCGCCGCGCAGCCGGAATCCTGGATCTAGCGGACGCCCTGCTGGGCGAATTTGAGGACGTCGGAAGCGTTCGACTTGTCCACGATGGTGGGACCGGTCAGGACAGGCTGTCCGCCGCCGAGCTTGAAGCCGCCACGCTTGGCCTGCCACAGGGCGTCAACGGACATGTAGCCCTGGAGCCACGGCTGCTGGTCCACCGTGAAGATCACAGAGCCATCGACAATCTTCTGGGCGAGGTCTGCGTTCAGGTCGAAGCTGGCAACCTTTGCGGAGCTGCCGGCGTCCGTGACGGATTTAAGGAGCGTGAGGGTGATCGGGGCGCCCAGACCGATGATGACATCAGCGTCCTTGGCTGCCTGGAGTTTCGCGGTGGCGGTGGATTGGACCGAGGTCATGTCCTTGCCATCGACGTAAAGGATTTCCGTTCCGGGTACTTTCGCCTTGACACCGGCACACCGCGCCTCCAGTCCGACGTGGCCTTGCTGCTGGATCACGCAGACCGGGTGCTTGAAGCCTTGCGATGCCAGCTTGGTTCCAACGGCCTCGCCGGCAAGCTTCTCGTTCGAGCCGAAGTGTGTGAACGCCCCGAGTTGTGCCGAGACATCCTCGCCGGCGTTGAGGCTCACTACGGGGATCCCGGCGTCGGTGGCCTTCTTGAGGACGTCCTTGAGGGCGTCCGGTGTGGCAAGCGTTACGGCGATGCCGTCAACCTTCTGGTCGATGGCCTGCTGCACGAGCTGCGCCTGGCGACCGGCTTCGGGGTCGCTGGTGTAGAGGAGTTCAACATTGTCCTTCGAGGATGCCTCCTCCGCGCCCTTGCGGACGATGTCCCAGAATGTATCGCCTGCCGCCGCGTGGGTGATGAGCGCCACCTTCATGCGCGGAGTGCTGACGGCTTGTCCGCCTCCGGCGGCGTTGGCGCTGTCAGCCGGTTTTCCGCCTTGGCTGGAACACGCGCTGAGAGCCATCATCGGGACGACGGCTGCCACAAGTGCCGCCTTCCGCCAGGAAAACTTCTTCACGATTTATCTCCTTTGATAGGGGTTGCGGCCCTGCCACTCTGCAGGAGCTCAAAGCCCTCTACACAGATCATGGTGACTAGCCTCACAGATGTCAATACTTTGTCCTGACATTAGGATGTTTTTACGTGAGATGGTCACATGATCTCCCCGCGAACAGCGTGAGATCGGGGTTACGGGGCCGGTCGGGCCGTGGTACTTCGCACAACCAGGACGGGATCAATCAAGGTGCGCTCGGGCTTGATGGTGGGGTCCTCAATCCTGGCGAGCAGCCTGTGCGCGGCGTCAATGCCGACGAGATCGCTACGGTTGTCGACGGAAGTGATGTCCAAGTACCTCGACTTGGCCAGCGGAGAATTGTCGTAGCCGATCACCGAAATGTCGCCGGGCACGCGAAGGCCCCTGGCCTTGAGGACGGCAAACGCGCCGACGGCCATCGTGTCGTTGGCCGCAAAGATCGCTGTCGTGTCCGGGTGGTGATCCAGCAGCCAGGAAGCGGCGGCGTAGCCATCTTCCTCCGAAGTACCCCTGGACTCGGCAATCAGAAGTTCGACGCCGGCCGCCTGGATCTGGCGCCGGAAACCGGCGCGCCGATGGGCTGACGCGCCGTCGGACCCTGAGAGATGGCCAATGCGGGTATGGCCGAGCCCCAGCAAATGGCTGGCGGCCATACCGCCCCCGCCGTCGTCGTCGTTGGTGATGAGATCGGCACCGGCAGGCACCCCCTTGCGCCACCCGGCCACGACCGTGGGCACCCACGTTCGGTCGAGCATGGACTCACTCGACTCCGCCGCGATGACCAGCCCGTCAACATGCATGGCAAGCAGCCCATCGGCGGCTTCCTTGATGCGGTTCTCGCCGGGCCGGGAGTCGGCCAGCATGACGTGGTATCCAAGGTCGGAGAAAACCGACTCCATGCCTCTAAGGAGATCGACGAACCAAAGGTTCCTGTAGTCGTCAATCAGCAGGCCAATACTCTTGGTCCGATTGCTCGCCAGCGTCGTCGCGGCCCTGCTGGGATGGTAGCCGAGCTCCGACATTGCCGCCTGGACAGCGTGGCGGCGCTTGTCACTGACCCTCTCCGGCGACTGGAGGACCAAGGACACCAACGATGGCGAGACTCCGGCCTGTTTGGCGACGTCATAGATGGTCGGGCGGCGGGTTTTGGGACTTGTCGCACTCATGATTCGGGGAACCTTTCTACTCTGTCAAGGGTATTCGCGAGACATTGACAGGACATACTCACATGATTAGGATTTAAGTCCGGTGCTAAATTGTAGCGCTCCAAAATGCCGCAAGGGGTGTTCGGCACCCAGGCTTAATTTCGAAGGAGAAATCAATGGCTGAGAGCCTAGGGGTCGCCGTCATCGGCGCAGGAATGGCCGGCAAGGCACACGCGGCGGCCTACCGCACAGCGTCCGCCCTCTACAGCCCCGTGCTTCCGCCGGTGCGCCTCGTGTCCATCGGCGATGTGAACGCAGAGTTCGGGTCCCTCGCCGCCCGACGTTTTGGCTACGAACGCAATGACACCTCGTGGCAAGCGATCGCGGAAGCCGACGACATCGACGTCGTAAGTGTCGTCATCGCGAATTCCCTCCACCGCGAGGTGGTCGAGGGACTCCTGGCCGCAGGCAAGCACGTCCTCTGCGAGAAGCCGCTGAGTGACTCGATCGAGGATGCCCGCGCCATGGCCGAGGCCGCCCGCAACGCTTCCAGCATCGCGCGCATCGGCTTTACGTTCCGCCGCACGCCCGGCATTGCCTACATCCGCGATTTGATCCGCACCGGCGTCCTCGGCAAAGTGCTGCACTTCAGCGGCCGCTACTGGACCGACTACGGCTTCAGCCCGTCTGCTCCCATGAGCTGGCGCTACAAGGGCGGCCCCGGTTCCGGCGCACTGGCCGACGTCGGAAGCCACCTGGCCTACGTCTCCGAGTTCCTCTGCGGCGACATCAAATCCATCAGCGGCGGCCGCCTCAGCACCGTGATCGACAAGCGCCCCTTGCCGCTCGCCGCCGTCATGGGCCACGACCACGCCGCTGTCAGTGACACCTTTGAGGCCGTGGAGAACGACGACTACGCAGCCTTCAACGCAGAGTTCGAGAACGGCGCCGGCAGCTTCGAAGTCTCCCGCGTAGCCGCCGGCCACGCCAACAGCCTCAACTTCGAAGTGTTCTGCGAGAACGGTGCAGCCAAGTTCGACCAGCGCCGCCCCTCCGAAATCCAGCTGTTCCTCAACGATGGCTCCGGCAACGAGAACGGCTACCGCCAGGTCATCCTCGGCCCGGGCCACCCCTACATCGCCGGCGGCCTCGCCATGGACGCCCCCGAAGTCGGCTTCGGCCAAAACGACGCTTTCGGCTACCAGGCCCGGGCGTTCCTCGAAGAGGTTGCCGGTTTGCCGGAAGCCGAATCCCTTCCCCGCTGCGCCACGTTCGACGAAGGCGTGCGCAACATGGAACTGCTCGGCGCTGTCACGGAATCCGCACTCAACAACGGAAAGACCATCACGCTATGAAACTCGGCGTCTACAACGCAATCCTGCACGACAGGCCGCTTCCCGAGGCCCTCAAGGTCATCGCGGACCTGGGTCTAACGGGCATCGAGATCAACACCGGCGGCTTCCTGCCTGCCGTCCACGTTCCCACCTTCGACGACATCCTGGTTTCGGATGCAGCGCGAGATGACTATCTGGGCATCTTCGAGGGGACCGGCGTCGCGATTGCAGGCCTGAACTGCAACGGCAACCCCTTGCACCCGAAGCGCGAGATCGGCGAGAAACATGCCGAGGACATCCGCCGCTCCATCCGGCTCGCAGAGCGCCTCGGCCAGAACCGGGTGGTTACCATGTCCGGGCTGCCTGGTGGGGAACCCGGCGCGACCGTGACGAACTGGATCGTCAACGCGTGGAATTCGGCGGCTTTGGATGTGCTGGATTACCAATGGGACATCGCGGCGAAGTTCTGGCGCGAAACCGACCGCCTTGCCGCAGACCACGGGGTCAAGGTGGCCCTCGAACTGCACCCGCAGAACATCGTGTTCAACACTGCCGACGTGCACAGGCTCATCGAGCTCACGGGAGCCACCCACGTGGGCGTTGAACTGGACGCATCGCACCTGTTCTGGCAACAGATGGATCCCGTCGCGGTGGTCCGCGAACTCGGCCCGCTGGTTTTCCAGGCAGCCGCGAAAGACGTCCGTGTCAACACCGCGAACGCCGCTCTCTACGGAGTCCTCGACAACAGCTTCCGTCGCCTCTCGCCGGACGAAAGCCGCACGAACCTCGGCGGCGACGAGTGGGCCAACGAGTGGCCCAAGAACTCCGCGTGGGACTTCGTTGCCCTCGGCCGCGGCCACGACACCGCCTTTTGGACCGAGTTCCTGCGCGCCTTGCACGAAGCGGATCCAGGCATGCTCGTCAACATCGAACATGAAGATACCTCGCTCGGCCGGATCGAAGGGCTCGAAGTGGCAGCCAAGGTCCTGCGGGACGCCGACGCGGCGCTTTCGGCGTCGCTGAAGGTTACGGCTTAGGCGGCACATCGAACCATAGAGGAGGGCCCCATCCGAGTCGGWTGGGGCCCTCCTCTGTTGTCCCGCAAGGCTTTCCGTTCCCGTCCTTGGTATGCTGAATGATGAATCCATAAAATAGTCAAGCAAAGGCTTGTACTGACGGGCAGGGAGCAGTCATGGAAGAGTTCGCCGATTTCCGGGCACCGCTGTACGAGGTGAAGGCCAATCTGTTCAAGGGGCTGGCCCACCCGGTCAGGATCCGGGTATTGGAGCTGCTGTCGGCGGCGCCCGAGGTGTCGGTGACGGAGCTTCTGGCCGCAACGGGCCTGGAGGCTTCGCACTTGTCCCAGCATCTGTCGGTGCTGCGCCGATATCACCTCGTCAAGGGAGAACGACGGGCCCTGCAGATGTTCTACACCTTGGCGTACCCACAGGTCGCGGAACTCCTCTCCGTGGCGAGACTGTTGCTCAACGACATGCTGCACACCACCCGGGCGCAGCTTGAGTCCTCAGAAGCGACTGCACCCGTGTCCGCTGCAGCGGCCAGCACCCAATGAAGATCCTCGTCGCGGCCCGGGCCTTCCTGCCCGTGCGGCAGGATTACGCGCTGTTGCCGCGTACCTGGAAAGGAGATTTGGTTGCCGGGGTCACCGTCGGCATTGTCGCGTTGCCCCTGGCTCTGGCGTTCGGTGTCAGTTCCGGCGCGGGTGCGGCCAGCGGGCTGATCACCGCCGTGATCGCCGGCGTGATCGCGGCCGTTTTCGGTGGTTCCAATATCCAGGTCTCCGGACCCACCGGCGCCATGGTCGTGGTTCTGGGCCCGGTCATCGCCGCCCACGGGATCGGTGCACTGGCCGCAGTCTCGGTCCTTGCCGGGGTGATAGTGGTTGCCGCCGGACTACTCAAACTCGGGCGGGTCGTGACGCTCCTGCCCTGGCCGGTGATCGAGGGCTTTACCGTCGGAATCGCGATAATCATCTTCCTGCAGCAGGTCCCGGCCGCGTTCGGCGCCAAGCCCGGGCCCAGCAGCAACGCTGTCATCTCGGCCATCCAGGCCATCGGCACCGTGTCACCAGCCTCGGTTCTTGCCCCGGTGGCCTTGGTCGTCCTCGTGGCGTTGATCATGGTTGCCTCACCGCGGATCCATCCCCGGATCCCGGGCTCGCTTATCGCGATCATCATCGCCACTGTGGCAGCGCAGTTCCTCGACCTGCCCGTGACCCGGATCGGTGCCCTGCCCGATTCCCTGCCGGCCCCGATGATGCCTTCCCTGGACCTGGCGACGATCACCGCGCTGGCCGGGTCCGCGGCCACGATCGCGGCCCTTGCCGCGATCGAGTCGCTGCTCTCGGCACGGGTCGGGGCCTCGATCTCCGATACCGGCCCCTACGACGCGGACCGTGAGCTCCTGGGCCAGGGCCTGGCGTCCGTCGCGTCCGGATTCTTCGGCGGCATGCCCGCCACGGGTGCCATCGCCCGCACCGCGGTGAACATTCGCTCGGGCGGCCGGACACGCCTCGCCGCCATAACCCATGCGCTGGTCCTGCTGGCCGTGGTGTACCTGGCCACCGGCCCGGTTTCCCGCATCCCCCTTGCCGCGCTGGCCGGGGTGCTGATGGTCACCGCGACACGTATGGTCTCCCTCAAGACGCTGCGCAGCGTGATCGGATCAACCCGCGCCGACACTGTCGTGTTCTTCGTCACCGCGCTGATCACCGTGTCCTTCGACCTGATCGAGGCCGTGGAAATCGGGATCGCGGCCGCCGCCTTCTTCGCCCTGCGTGCCCTGGTCCGGTCCAGCGGCGTGCACCGGGAGGAAATCCCCGGCCCGGTCCACGAGGGGGACGAGCACATCGCCGTGTTCCGGCTCGACGGGGCCCTGTTCTTCGCCGCCGCCGAGCGCGTCCTGGAGCGGGTAAGCGCCATCCGGAACGTCGACGTCGTGATCATCCGAATGTCACAACTGCAGATCCTGGACGCAACCGGGGCCAGAACCATCACAGACATCGTCCAGGCCCTGGAACGCCGCGGAATCACCGTGCTGATCAAAGGGATCCAGGAGCGCCACCTTCGACTCGTCACCCAGGTGGGGGTCCTTGACTCCCTTCGCCACCACAAACACCTCTTCACCGAACTGGCCCCCGCCGTGGAGCACGCCCGAAGCCACGTCGCCCGCGCCGCACACGACCCCGCCGACGGCCCACCCGTGAAAGAAAACTAAGGCCGTTCGACGTCGGGGTATCGCCACCGGTAGTTGCGGCGACCTTGAGAGATCGCCGCAACCCTTTTGGCCGCCCCTACAGGGCCTTGGCGATGTACTTGCCCATGGTCTCCAACTGGTAGCGGGACACCTCGTTGGCGTTGTCGTCCTCGGCGAAGACGCTCGACACCATGACGGTGTTGTCCTTGTCCAGGAAGCCGATTTCCTTGAGTCCGCCAAAGAACTCGTCCCAGTTGACGTCGCCGTCGCCGATCTTGAGGTGCTGGTGCACGCGCACGGCATTGCCGGGCGGGTTGGTGATGTAGCGCAGCCCGTGGGAGGCATGGTGATCCATGGTGTCGGACACGTGGACCAGGCGCAGCTTGTCCCCCGCCGCCCGCATGATGTCGAGCGGCTTGTTGCCCATGTGGAACGTGTGGGAGGCAACATAGACCATGCCGATGTTGGGCGAGTTCACGCCACGGATGACACGCAGGGCGGAGAGCCCGTCCTCCACGAAGTCGTCCGGGTGCGGGTCGATGAGAACGTCCAGTCCTTCGCGTTCGATGATCGGAAGCAGCTCTTCCACGGAGCGGTAGAACGACCTTTCGGACTCCTCTGCCTTTTCAGGACGCCCGCTGAATTCGGTGTTCATCGTCTGTACGCCGAGATCGACAGTGATCTGGATGGCACGCTTCCAGTAGCGGACAGCGGCCTCGCGGGCGTCCTCATCCGGTCCGGACCAGCGCAGCACGGGAAGCACCGAGGCGATCTCGACGTCGGCATCCTTGCAAGCCTTCTTCAACTGGCCCACCAGTTCGTCGTCAGCCTTGGGGTGGTTGAAGAACGGGATGAAGTCAGCGTGCGGGGTCAGCTGGAGGTATTTGTAGCCGAGATCGGCGGCCAGCCGCGGAAACTCCAGGAGGCTGTGGCTGTGGTGGAACGGGGTGGGATCGAGGGCAATCTTCATGGTCACTCCTACCTGTACAGCTCAGGCTTGGTGTTCAGCTGTACCGCGACCTTTTCGCCCGACTTCTGGGCTTCGACGCCTGCTTCGCAGCAAGCAGCGGTGGCGTAGCCATCCCAGGCGGTGGGGCCGCCGATTTCGCCGCGGCGTGCCGCGTCCACCCAAGCCTGGACCTCGACGTCGTACGCGGCACCGAAGCGCTCCTCAAAACCGGGCGTGACCTTGCCGCCCCAGCGGCCGGCGCTGCGGACGTAAGGACCGCCGTCGCCGCCGATGTTCACAATGCCGTCCTCGAAGGACGCCTGGGTGGCTACTTCGTAGCCGAACTTGGCGTTCACGTAGATTTCGACGTCGGCCAGGACACCGGATTCGGTTTCGATCAGGACATGCTGGGGATCGTGCTGGCCGTTCGGGGCGTTGCGCGTCGCCTTGCCCAGGCGGACCTGCACGGCGGTGATTTCCTCGCCGGTGAAGAAGCGGATGGCATCGAATTCGTGGACCACGGAGTCGTTGATGAGCATCTCGTTGGTGAAGCCCTCGGGGGTGTTCGGGTTGCGGTGCTGGTGGTGCAGCATGAGCAGCTCGCCGAGTTCATGGTCGCGGATCACGGAGCCCAGGGCGGCGTACTCGGCGTCGAAGCGGCGCATGAAGCCCACCTGGATGCGCTTGTGGCCGAGTGCCGTTTCGGCCTGGACAACCTTCCAGGCACTCTCGGCATCCGGAGTAAGCGGCTTTTCGCACAGGATCGGGAAGCCCTTCTCCAGCGACTTGTAGAGGATTTCCTCGTGCAGGAAACCGGGGGTGGCAATCAGCACGGCGTTGACGTCGCCGTTGTTGAGCGCCTCTTCGGCGCTGGCGAGGGCGACGGCGCCGTCGATCCCTGCGATGGCGGCCTGCGCGCGGGCGAGGTCGACGTCGACGACGGCGGCCACTTCGGCGCCGTGGATGCGGGTGCTGAGCCGCTTGATGTGGTCGGCGCCCATGCGGCCTGCGCCGATGACGGCCACGCGGAGAATGTCAGTCAATGTTCTGTCCTTAGGTGTCTGGGCTGTTGTGCTCGGCGTTTTGTGCTATCGCACAGTGGTTCGGGAACCGCACGAAAGCAGGTAGTTGCGGGTGCGCTTGGCAATGGGCATGGGGACGTCGAAGGCCACGGGGTACATGTCCTGTTCCACAATGCCAAAGATCGGGCGGTTGAGTCCTTCAACGGCCTCGATGACTGCACGCAGGTCTGGGAGGCCGTTCGGCGGTTCGGTCATGACGCCGGCCAGATTGGCTGCCGCCCAGGTCATGTTTTCCTCGTTGACTTGTCTCAGGATGTCTGGGTTGATCTGCTTCAGGTGCAGGTAGCCGATGCGGTCCGGGTAGTTCTTGATCAGTTCCAAGCTGGAGGCTCCGCAGTATTCGGCGTGTCCGGTGTCCAGGCAGAGGTTCAGGTACTTCGAATCCGTGGACGCCAGGAGCGTTTCGATGTCCGCTTGCGCCCCGACGTGGGAATCGGCGTGCGAGTGGAACTGCTGCTTCAGGCCGAAGTCTTCCAGCAGGGTTTTGCCCAGGCGGTTATGGCCGGAGAACAGCTCGCTCCAGGCTTTCTCGGTGAGCTCCCCGCTTTCCACTGCTTCCCCGGTGACGTCGTCGCGCCACATGGCCGGGATGACCACGATGTGCTCGCCGCCCATGGCGGCCGTGAGCTCGGCTACCTTACGGGCGGGTTCCCAGGCGGTCTCCCATTGGTCCAACCCACGATGGAAGGCCGTGAAGACCGTTCCGGCCGTGACCTTGAGATCGCGCTGCTTGAGTTCCTCGGCGAGGCGCGTGGGATCGTTCGGCAAGTAGCCGTAGGGGCCTAGTTCGATCCACTTGTAGCCGGATTCGGCCACTTCGTCGAGGAATCGCTCCCACGGGGTCTGCTGGGGGTCATCCGCGAACCAGACTCCCCAGGAGTCAGGGGCCGTGCCGATGATGAGTTTGTTTTCTGTCATTGCTCAATCCTTAACGTTGACTGCTCCCCACCGGGGGCCGCAGCCCAACTGACTCGCATTTGTTGTCGTTATGAGGGCTCAAAACGACTGTGAGGGCCCACGCCGCCAGGGTTCCCTGGCCGAGCTTGCGAGGCGAGGGTGGCGGTGGGGATTAGTTGGAGGGGAAGTTGTAGGAGGCGCCGGAGGCGTGGGTGGGTTCGGGCCAGCGGGAGGTGATGACCTTGCCGCGGGTGTAGAAGGAGACGCCTTCGGGTCCGTAGATGTGCTTGTCGCCGAAGAGGGAGGCTTTCCACCCGCCGAAGGAGTGGTAGGCCACGGGTACCGGCAGGGGCACGTTGATGCCCACCATGCCCACGGTGACGGCGCGCTGGAACTTGCGGGCGTTGGCGCCGGAGGAGGTGAAGATGGCGGTGCCGTTGCCGTAGGGGTTGGAGTTGATGAGCCTGATGCCTTCGTCCAGGTCCTCCACGCGCACGACGACGAGGACGGGTCCGAAGATTTCCTCGGTGTAGGCGCTCATTCCGGTCTTGACGTGGTCGATCACGGTGGGGCCGACCCAGAATCCTTCTTCGTGGCCGGGGACCACGAGGTCGCGGCCGTCCACGACCATCGCCGCGCCCGCGGCTTCGGCTTCAGTGACGATCCGCACGATGCGTTCCTTGGAGGCCGGGGTGATGACCGGTCCCATTTCGGCGTCGGGTTCGGTGCCGTTCCTGACCTTCACCGCGAGGGCGCGTTCTTCGACCTTCTTGACCAGCAGCTCGGCGGCGTCCCCGACGGCGACCGCGACGGAGATGGCCATGCAGCGTTCCCCGGCGGAACCGAACGCGGCGGCGGCCAGGTGGTCGGCGGCGTTGTCCAGGTCGGCGTCGGGCATGATGATCGCGTGGTTCTTCGCCCCGCCCAGGGCCTGGACCCGCTTGCCGTGCGCCGTGGCGGTTTCGTGGACGTACTTGGCGATCGGGGTGGACCCGACGAAGGAGATGCCGTCCACGTCCGGGTGGGTCAGGAGCCCGTCCACGGTTTCCTTGTCCCCGTGCAGGACCTGGAACACGCCGTCGGGCAGGCCGGCCTGCTTCCACAGCTTCGCCAGCAGCATGGATGCGGAAGGGTCCCGTTCGGAGGGCTTGAGGATGAACGCGTTGCCGGTGGCGATCGCCATCGGCGCCATCCAGAGCGGCACCATGACGGGGAAGTTGAACGGGGTGATGCCGGCGACGACGCCGAGGGGCTCGCGGAAGGAGAACACGTCGATGCCGGTGGAGACCTGGTCCGAGTACTCGCCCTTGAGCAGGGTCGGAATCCCGCACGCGAATTCGATGACCTCCAGACCGCGGCCGATCTCGCCCTTCGCATCGGAAATGACCTTGCCGTGCTCGGCCGTGACCAGGGCCGCAAGTTCCTCTACATGGGAGGCGACCAGCTCACGGAACGTGAACAACACCGCGGTGCGCTTGGCCAGGGAGAAATCGCCCCACTTTACGCTCGCGGCCTTCGCGGCCGCGACGGTGGCGTCCAGATCGGCCCGGTTCGCGAGCCGCAGCTCCGCGGTCACGGCGCCGGTGGCCGGGTTGTACACCGGCTGGCTGCGGTCGCCGGCGCCGGCGGTTTCAACACCGTTGATGAAATGCTTGATGGTGGTCATGGTGGTCGTCGTCGACATGTGCGGACTTCCTTGTCTGTGGCTTGAAGAGAGCTTGAGGGGTTTAGCCGAGCAGCTTGCGCTGGCGGTTCTTGTGGTCTGTGTACGTCTTGTAGGCCTGCTGGGTGGATTCGAGTTCGGAGACCTGCGAGACGGGGACGTCCCACCAGGATTCGGAGCTCGGGGCATCCAGCAGGGGGTCCGATTCGACGTGGATGACGATCGGTCCGGTCTCTTCCGGTGCCGCTTTCGCGTCGCGGATGGCTTGTTCGAGTTCGGCGATGACTTTCTCTCCCGGTTCGATCCTGATCACCTTCGCGCCGAGGGACTCGGCGTTGAGGGCAAGGTCGATGGGCAGGTTCTCGCCGGCGTCGAATGAGTGTTGTTCCTTGTCCAGCACGCGGTACTGGGTGCCGAAGCGCTGCGAGCCCAGCGACTCGGAGAGCGAACCGATCGAGGCGTAACCGTGGTTCTGGATGAGGACGACGATCAGTTTGATGCGTTCGGCGACGGCGGTGACCAGTTCGGTATGCATCATCAGGTAGGAGCCGTCCCCCACCATGACCACGACGTCGCGGTCCGTGCCGCCCGCGGCGGACTCGGCCAACGCGGCGCGCTTGACGCCCAGGCCACCGGGGATCTCGTAACCCATGCAGGAGTAGGCGTATTCCACGTGGTATCCGAAGGGATCCCGGACGCGCCACATCTTGTGCAGGTCACCCGGCAGGGAACCGGCGGCGCAGATGACAACGTCCTGCTCATCCATGGCCCGGTTGGTGGCGCCGATGATCTCGTTCTGCGCCGGGAGCGGCGTGTGGCGGGTGTCGAAGGCTTCGTCCACGATGCCGTCCCAGCGCTTCTTCTCGGCCGCGATCTTCTGCTCGAGGTCCGCGCCGACACGGTAGCCGCCGAGTGCCTGGTTCAGCTTGACCAGTGCCTTGCGGGCGTCGGCGACGATCGGCAGCACGGTGCCGTGCTTGTACGCGTCGATTGCGGCCACGTTGATGTTCACGAACTTCACGTCGGGGTTCTGGAAGGCAGTGCGCGACGCCGTCGTGAAGTCCTCGTAACGGGTACCGATGCCGATGATCAAGTCAGCCTCGGCAGCGATGGCGTTCGCCGCCGTCGTGCCCGTGGAGCCGATGGCTCCGAGCGAGAACTTGTGGTCCCACGGCAGGACGCCGACGCCGGCCTGGGTGTTGCCCACCGGGATGCCGGTCAGTTCGGCGAACTTGGCGAGCTCCTCGTTGGCGAAGGCGTAGAGGACGCCGCCGCCCGCAATGATCAATGGCCGTTTCGCGGCACGGATGGCTTCGGCGGCGCGGCGGATGTCGTCGTCGTCTGCTTCGGGGCGGCGGATCCGCCACTCACGCTCGGCCAGGAACTCCTCCGGGACATTCAGCGCCTCGGCCTGGACGTCCTGCGGCAGCGAAATGGTCACGGCGCCGGTCTCGGCCGGGTCCGTCAGGACGCGCAGGCCGTGGTGGAACGCGGAGAACAACTGCTCCGGCCGGGAGACCCGGTCGAAGAACTTCGAAAGCGGACGGAATGCGTCGTTGACCGTGATGTCGTAGGCGTAAGGCAGCTCGAGCTGCTGCAGCACGGGGTCCGCGGCGCGAGTGGCGAAGGTATCGGACGGCAGCAGCAGGACCGGCAGCCGGTTGGTGGTGGCCAGCGCCGCGCCGGTCAGCAGGTTCGACGAGCCGGGCCCGATCGAGGTGCTGATCGCAAACGTCTGCCGGCGGCGGGTGTGCCGGGCATAGCCAACAGCCTGGTGCGCCTGGGCCTGCTCGTTGCGGCCCTGGTAGTACGGCATGATGCTCGGGTCCGCGGCTTGGTACTGCTTGAGGGCCTGGCCCACGCCGGCGACGTTGCCGTGCCCGAAGATCCCGAAAGTGCCCGGAATCAAGCGCTCCCGGTACTCGCTCCCGCCGACGGTGTCCACCGTGTACTGCTTGGACAGGAACTCGACAACCGCCTGGGCGACGGTCATTCTGCGCGTTGACATTACTCTTACTCCGATACTTTCGCAGGTGTCTTCAGCAGCTCTGGCGTCTTCAAGAGCGAAGCGGCGGTGGCAACGGCCCCGGCAACATCTCCGTCGGCCGGATACAGAAGGGTCCGACCCACAGTCAATCCCTGGACCCCGGGCAGGGCAAGCGCTGCCTGCCAGCTGGCGAAGACCTCATCCTGGCCCGCATCCGGATCCCCGCCCAACAAGACCGTGGGCAGGGTGGTGGCCGCCATGACCCGTTCCATCTCCGCCACCACAGGCAGTTTCATCCAGGTGTAGGCGCTCGTGGAACCCAGACCCTGCGCAATCGCGACCGACTTGATCACGGCGTCGGGGGAAAGATCGTTGCGGACCCTGCCGTTTGCCTCGCGGACGGACAGGAAAGGCTCCACCATCGCGATGAGCTTGCGCGCGGCGAGGGAGTCCACTGCCTTGGCTGTGGCTTCCAGGATCGATGCCGTGTCCGGGTCCCCGAGGCAGATCCGGGTGAGCATCTTCCCGCCATCGGCACCGAGGGCGTCCAGAGCGGCTGCGGTGTGGCCCGTGAAGCGGTCGTCGATCTCATTGACCAGCCCGGCGAGGCCGCCGCGGTTCATCGAGCCGAAGACAAGCTTGCCCTCAAGGGCGCCGAGCAGGAGCAGGTCGTCCATGATGTCCGGTGACGCCAGGACACCATCGACGGCAGGATTCGCCAAAGCGATCTGCAGCCGGTCCAAAAGATCCCGGCGGTCCGCCATGGCCACCGGGTCCGAACCGACGCTCAGGGCGCCGCGGGCCGGGTGGTCGGCGGCCACGATGAAGTTCTGGGTCCCGTACTTCAGGCTCGGGTGGCGGCGACGTGCGGCGGCGGCGCGGGCAACGGCGTCGGGATCTTCAAGCCGGATGGCACTGAGGTGCTCGTAACGGCGGGGGTCATCATTGAAGCTCAACGGGTTGCTCCTTCGGAAACTGCTGCGTGGGAAGCTGCCTGGTTGCCGGCCGGGGTCAGGCGGCCGCGTTCGGCGAGCAACGAGGTGACTTCCTCCGGCGTCGGCATCGCGTCGGCGCACGAGAGTCGGGAGGCGACGATCGCGCCTGCGGCATTGGCGTAGTCCAGGATCCGGGCCAAAGGCCAGCCGGAGAGCAGGCCGTGGCAGAAAGCACCGCCGAAAGAGTCGCCCGCCCCCAGGCCATTGACGGTCTCAACGGGAACCGGCGCGGAAACAACGCGTTCCGTGCGGGTCTTGGCCATGACACCTTCGGGGCCGAGCTTGACGACGGCGATCTCGACGCCGGCGGCCAGCAGACGGTCCGCCTGCTCGTCCGGGGTTCCTTCACCGACCGCGACGGCACATTCCTTGTCATTGCCAATGGCCACCGTGACGTGTGGCAGGATCTTGGCGACCTCTGCCCGGGCCTCGTCCTCGGAAGCCCAGAACATCGGCCGGTAGTCCAGGTCCAGGATGGTGTACTGGCCCTCGTTCAGGCCGGTGCGCGGCCGGGCCTCGTGCGCCGCAATGTGCGCTGCGCGGCTGGGTTCCTGGCAGAGGCCAGTCACAGTGGACCAGAAGATGCCGGCGTCCTTGATAGCCTCCAGGTCAAGTTCCTCGGCCTTGATCTGCAGGTCCGGTGCCGTGGGGAAACGGCCGTAGAAGTACAACGGGAAGTCATGCGGGGGCTGGATCGCGCAGAACGTGGCAGGAGTTTGAAGGCCCGCCACCGGGGTGACGAATGCGTCGTCGACCTTGAACTTGCGCAGCTCGCGGTGCAGGTAGATCCCGAACGGGTCATCGCCGGTACGTGTAATCACGCCGGATCGGCGGCCGTGGCGGGCTGCGGCAACAGCCACGTTGGACGGCGAGCCGCCAAGATACTTGCCGAAGGACTGCACGTCCTCAAGTCCCACACCGATGTCGTTCGGGTAGATATCAACGCTGATGCGCCCGATGGTGAGCAGTTCGTGGGTCACGGTGATCGCGGACCTTTCTGTAGTGAACTCTTCTTGCGGGACGGTGAGAGCTCCGGTGCTTTTGCCGGCCCGCAGTGAGCGGGGCCACAACCACTACTTTGCACCAGAATTCATGTCCTGTCAAAGGTTTGTACTGACATATTTACAACGAAACGTAATGACCTAAACTACGCGGCGGTTCGGGCTTGAATCCGCTCCAAAACGCCGGAGTTACCGGGCGGGAACGGCAAGCTCGCCAGTGACATACTGCGCCCGGCCAAAGCCGAAGGACCAGTCATCGGCACTGTTTTCCACGTACCCCAGGAAGACATCCTCACCAGCGACGCCTATCTCGCCGAGCCGGGCGGCAATGGCGGCGAACAAGGACTGCTTGGCTTCGCGGCTCCGCCCACCCTGGGTGAATATCTGGATCATGACAACGCCGGAACTCCGTTCGAAACCAAGGCCGGCGTCCTGCGCAACAATCTGGCCCGCGGGATGCTCGGTGATGATGTGGAAGTAATCGCGCTCGGGGATGCCATACTCGGCGAAGATTGCATCGTGGATTCGCTTGCTAAGGTCACCGAGCTGGCTAGGCGTGCGGCCTTCGTTGACATCAATGCGGACGAGGGGCATCTGCTCTCCTTAGTTAGTTTGTCCTGACATACTAACAAACTATCGACTTGGACCACAAGCTCTTTCCCCCGTGGCACCCCTCCCCCGCGACGCTCGCTCACCTATATGGCCTTATCCACCAACGCTCGCTCACCTATATGGGCTTAAGCACTAACGCTCGCTCACTTGATGTGAGCGAGCGTCGGGCGAAAAGCCTTCAAAGGTGAGCGAGCGTTCGTGAAAAAGACGCGATTGGTGAGCGAGCGTTGGTCCTTGCAACGTTCGGCCGGCAGTCCAACAGTTAAACGACGACGGCGCCCGTCACCTTCACTTGGAAGGTGACGGGCGCCGTCGTACTTTTCAGTCGCGCGGAAACCCTGCGCGGGGTTTTGCTAGAGGGTCGCGAAGACCTCGCGGAGGAGCTTGGCGGTCTCGGACGGCGTCTTGCCGACCTTCACGCCTGCAGCTTCGAGAGCTTCCTTCTTGGCCTGTGCCGTACCCGCGGAGCCGGAGACGATGGCGCCTGCGTGGCCCATGGTCTTGCCCTCGGGGGCAGTGAAGCCTGCAACATAGCCGACAACCGGCTTGGTGACGTTGGCCTTGATGAAGTCGGCTGCCCGCTCTTCAGCGTCGCCACCGATTTCGCCGATCATGACGATTGCCTTGGTCTCCGGGTCAGCCTCGAACGCAGCCAGGGCGTCGATGTGCGTGGTGCCGATGACGGGGTCGCCACCGATGCCGATCGCGGTGGAGAAGCCGAGGTCGCGCAGCTCGTACATCATCTGGTAAGTCAAGGTACCGGACTTGGAGACCAAACCGATGGGGCCCTTGCCCGTGATGTTTGCCGGGGTGATGCCAACCAGGGCTTCGCCCGGGGTGATGATGCCGGGGCAGTTCGGGCCGATGATGCGGGTGATCTGATTGCCGTCAGCGTCCACCGTGGCCTGGGCGAGTGCCCAGAACTCGGCGGAGTCCTGAACCGGCACGCCTTCGGTGATGACAACAACCAGGCCGATGCCTGCTTCGATGGCTTCAACGACGGCGGCCTTGGTGAATGCCGGCGGGACGAAAACGATCGAGACGTCGGCGCCGGTCTCGGCAATGGCTTCCTTGACGGTGCCGAAGACGGTGATTTCCTTGTCGCCGTGCAGCACGGTGGTGCCAGCCTTGCGGGCGTTGACGCCGCCGACGATGTTGGTGCCGGCCTTGAGCATCAGGGCGGTGTGCTTGGTGCCTTCGCCGCCGGTGATGCCCTGGACGATGACCTTGGAGTCCTTGTTCAGATAAATAGACATTGTGAGGTCCCTTTACTTCGCTGCGTTGGCGAGCTCGGCGGCCTTGTCGGCGCCCTCGTCCATGGTGGCTGCCAGGGTAACCAGCGGGTGGTTGGCCTCGGCCAGGATGCGGCGGCCCTCTTCGACATTGTTGCCATCGAGGCGGACAACCAACGGCTTGTTGGCATGGACACCAAGCTCGGCCAGTGCACCGACGATGCCCTTTGCCACAGCGTCACACGCCGTGATGCCACCGAAGACGTTCACGAAAACGCTCTTGACCTGCTCGTCACCGAGGATGACGTCCAGGCCGGCAGCCATGACCTCAGCGGAGGCTCCACCGCCGATGTCCAGGAAGTTGGCCGGCTTGACGTTGCCGTGGTTTTCGCCTGCGTAAGCAACGACGTCGAGGGTGGACATCACAAGACCGGCGCCGTTGCCGATGATGCCAACCGAGCCGTCAAGCTTCACGTAGTTCAGGTCCTGCTCCTTGGCCTTGGCCTCGAGCGGGTCAGCCGCGTCCTTGTCCTCAAGGTGAGCGTGCTTAGGGTGGCGGAAGCCGGCGTTCTCGTCCAGCGAGACCTTGCCGTCAAGGGCAACGATGTCGCCAGCGCCGGTCTTGACCAAGGGGTTGACCTCAACAAGGGTTGCGTCTTCCTTCTTGAAGACGTCCCAGAGCTTCAGGATGACGGAAGCAACCTTGCCACGCAGTTCCTCGGAGAAACCAGCAGCAGCAACGATTTCGTCGGCCTTGGCCTGGTCGATTCCGACGGCGGGATCGATGGCGACCTTGGCGAGTGCCTCGGGGCGCTCAACAGCAAGCTGCTCGATTTCCATGCCGCCTTCAACCGAGCACATAGCCAGGTAGTTGCGGTTGGCCCTGTCCAGCAGGACGGAGAAGTAGTATTCCTCAGCAATGTCGGCGCCCTGGGCGATCATGACCTTGTTGACGGTGTGGCCCTTGATGTCCATGCCGAGGATGTTGGTGGCGTGCTCCAGCGCTTCGTCAGCGGACTTTGCGACCTTGACACCGCCGGCCTTGCCACGGCCACCGACCTTTACCTGCGCCTTGACGACGGTCACGCCGCCGATGTTCTCGGCAGCAGCCTTTGCTTCTTCAGGAGTGTGCGCCACGATGCCGGCGAGCACGGGTACACCGTGCGCTTCGAACATATCGCGCGCCTGATATTCAAACAGGTCCACGGTTTAGTGTCCTTCTACGTCGAAGTAGTTTCTGTACAGCCGGAAACCACGGTGACCGCGAAAACCGGCTGCGGATAGGTGCGCATCGAACGGCCGCCAGGCAGCCGGTCACATTGCGCAAGTTCCTCTCGAACTTTAGCCCCCCGGGGAGGCCAGCCGGTTCTACAGTACCTGTTAAGTGAGTAAGCACACACTTCTATCGACCGTAGAAAAACCGCTATATGACGCGGTTTTCCGGCGCGTCCGGACGTCGTCATGCCAGGACGACAGGCCACTGGGAGCCTTTAGGAATCCAGTTTGGTCAGCGGCGCGTAACGCAACAGCAGCCGTTTCTCCCCGACGTCGAACTTCACCTTCGCCACGGTCTTGTCACCGGCGCCTTCGATGCCGATCACCGTGCCGTTGCCGAAGCTCGTGTGGTTCACTTTGTCCCCCACGACGACGGCGACCACTTCCTTTTGGGGCTGGACACGGTTGCGTACGACGGCGGCCGGCACGTCCGCGTTGAAGCCCGCCGTAGCGCTGGCGGCAGCCCCGCGCGACGTTCCGGCACCCCAGAAGGACCCGCCGTAACGCCCGGAACCGATAGGGGCGTTGCCCCAGCCGCTCACTTGGCGGGAGGTGCCTTCGCGCTTCCACTCCACGAGACCGGTGGGGATTTCCTCGAGGAATTGACTGGCGGGGTTGTATTGACTCTGGCCCCACATGCTGCGCACCTCCGAACGTGTCACATAGAGGCGTTTCCGTGCACGGGTGAGGCCAACATAGGCCAGGCGACGCTCTTCCGCCAGTTCCTTTGGATCCGTTGCTGAGCGCTGATGCGGGAACAACCCGTGTTCCATGCCGGTGAGGAAGACCACGGGGAATTCCAGGCCCTTGGCGGTGTGGAGGGTCATGAGCGTGACCACGCCCATCCGCTTGGCTTCTGCCACGGCGGCGGCAGCGTCCGCGGAGGATCCCTCCGGAGCGTCCGGGATCTGGTCGGCGTCGGCTACGAGGGAGACTTGCTCCAGGAACTCACCCAGCGAGCCTTCGGGGTTGTCGCGCTCGTATTCGCGGACCACCGCCACCAGTTCGGCGAGGTTTTCCACGCGGGATTCGTCTTGCGGATCGGTGCTGGCACGGAGCCCGGCAAGGTAGCCGGTCTGTTCCAGGACAGCTTCCAAAGCTGCCGCGGCCCCCGAACCGGAAGCCACTTCGGCCAAGTCATCGAGGAGCTTCACGAAGCCCAGGACCGCATTCACGGAGCGGGTGGCCATGCCGGGAGCCTGGTCTGCCCTGCGTGCCGCAGTCATGAACGACGTCCGTTCGCGTTCGGCGAGCGCCGCCACGGCACCTTCGGCACGATCGCCGATTCCCCGCTTGGGTTCGTTGAGGACGCGACGCAAATTGACGTCGTCGTCCGGGTTCACCAGGACACGAAGGTACGCGAGGGCGTCCTTGATTTCCTTGCGCTCGTAGAATCGGGTGCCGCCCACCACTTTGTACGGCAGGCCGACGCGCACCAGGACGTCTTCGATGGAGCGGGACTGGGCGTTGGTGCGGTAGAAAATGGCGACGTCGCCAGGACGCAGGCCATCCTCGTCCTGGAGCCGGTCGATTTCCTTGGCGATGAACTGGGCTTCGTCGTGCTCGTTCTCCCCCACGTAGCCGATGATCTTCTCGCCGTCGCCCTCGGCCGTCCAGAGTTTCTTGTCCGGGCGGTTGGGGTTGCGCGAAATAACGGAGTTCGCCGCGCTCAGGATGTTCTGGGTGGAGCGGTAGTTCTGCTCCAGCTTGATGGTGCGGGCTTCCGGGTAGTCCTTCTCGAATTCGACGATGTTGCGGATGTCCGCACCACGGAAGGCATAGATGGATTGGTCGGAGTCGCCGACGACGGTCAGCTCGCTCGCCTGGGGACCCTCGCCGACGATTTCGCGGACCAATGCGTACTGGGCGTGGTTGGTGTCCTGGTACTCGTCCACGAGGACGTGGCGGAATCGACGGCGGTAGGACTCTGCGAGCGCGGGGAAGGCCCGGAACATGTAGACGGTCTGCGCGATGAGGTCGTCGAAGTCCATGGCATTGGCCTGGCGCAAGCGCTGGGTGTAGCCCTTGAAGACCTCGGCCACGGCTTGCTCGAAGGGTTCGTTGTAATTGGCGCTCGACGCAAACGCGTCGTCATCAATGAGCTCGTTCTTGAGGGCCGAAATCTTGTGCTGGATGGCTTTGGGGGCGAACTTCTTGGGGTCCAGGTCGAGGTTCTTCGCTACGAGAGTGATGAGCCGCAGGGAGTCCGCGGAGTCGTAGATGGAGAAGTTGGAGTTCAGCCCCACGTTTGTGGCTTCGCGCCGCAGGATGCGCACGCAGGAGGAGTGGAACGTGGAGATCCACATCGACTTGGCGCGGGCACCCACCAGGGCCTCGATGCGTTCCCGCATTTCCGCGGCCGCCTTGTTGGTGAAGGTGATGGCCAGGATCTCACCGTGGTGGGCCCGCCTGGTGGCGATCAGGTACGCAATGCGGTTTGACAGCACGCGGGTTTTGCCCGAACCCGCTCCGGCCACGATCAGCAAGGGGCCGCCGGCATGTTTGACGGCTTCCTCCTGCTGGGGGTTCAATCCTTCGAGCAATGCCTCCGCAGACGGCAAGCCCGAGTGGCCCCGGTCTTGCCCGCCTCTGGGCGTGCCACCCCAGGACACACCCCCGCCGGGCGCAGAGTCGCCAGGCGCACCCCCGCCGGGCGCAGAGTCGCCAGGCGCCGGGCTGCTTCCGGCGCGTGAAAGCATGGCCGGAGCGGCCTTGGTGGCAGCTCGGCTTGCAGCTTTGAAGGGGCCATCCGCGTACGGGTCAAACAACATATCCATGGTGTTTACCAGTCTAGGCGGTGGCCCTGACACCGGAGGACCCGCATGATCTTCCACGGTGCCGGTCAAATACCGGCCCAGCCGGGAAATACGGCGGCTCCGCGCCGCCCCGGTGTGGTGTCGAAATACGGAACCCTCCTGGGGTTGTGCATCACCACTAAGGACGGCGCATGCTCACAGGAACCGCAGCACCATGTCCACCCGTCAAACGAAGGACGGCGCATGCTCAGGCGAGCTGCGGCACCGAGGTGAGCGCCGCGCGCAACTCGCGTACCGCCGTCGGGCCTCCAGCAAGGAACCAGTCCAGGCCGTTGACGCGTACGACGTCGGTGTCCCCGCCGGCTGCGCGGACGATCGCTTTGCCGGGGAGCCAGTCCCACTCAGGACAGCTGTGTTGGAACCAGCAGCCCAGTTCGCCGTCGGCCACGCGGCCAAGATCGCAGGAGCCGGAACCGAACATGCGCAGTGAAGCGGCGGACACCGCTGCAGCGTGCCAGGGCATGGCGGCGCGGGGATCGGCAAGCCAGGTGGGGTGGATGTAGGTCGCGGCACCGAGTTGACTGAGGGCAGCCCCCGACGGTCCCGGGATCCGTTCGTCGTTGAGGGTCGCGGGGTGGCCTTCGCCGCCGGTCCAGAGCTTGTCCAGCTCCGGCTGATAGATGGCCCCGAGGATGACGTCGGCGTCCGAGGCGACCCCATGTGTTGCCGTGCGCTCGTGCTTCAAGGCGATCGCAGAGCACCAATACGTGGAGCCGTGCAGGAAATTGTAGGTACCGTCCACGGGATCGATCACCCACGTGCGGCCGCTGTTTCCTGCCACCGAGCTTCCTTCTTCACCCAGGATGCCATCGTCCGGGCGGCAACGGCGCAGTTGCTCGAGGACGTAGGCTTCAGCCGCATGGTCGGCGGCGGTCACCACGTCCGAAACCGAGGTCTTCCGTTCTCCCTGCAAGCCGCCCATCCGCATCAGCAGGGCGAGCTGCCCGGCTTCGCGGACCAGGGCCGCAGCGAGTTCGTAGTCGTCGAGCGAAGGATCAAGTTCTGTGGCGGAGTGCCTGCCAGTGGTCATGGGTCCAGCTTATGTGCCGGGATAATGAATGACATGGCCAAGACCCCAGCCCAACGCATCAAGAAGCATGGCGCCAATGCCGCTGTCCCCCAGCACCACTTGCCGTCGGTGATCAATCCCACCACCCAGCGGTCCCCCGAGAAGGCTCAGAACAACGGCCGCCTCATAGTGATTGCCGGGGTGGTGGCCAGCCTTTTCCTGTTCTGGTACGTGCACCTGCTGACCCTGAACCAGATGACCCAGTTGTCCGGCGGCATGGCCATGCCCGATTCCCTCATCGGAGGGTTCTCCACCGACTACGTCCATCAATTGCACGGCGCCATGACGGACGACGCCCGCGGACAGCTCAGCTACATCCACAAGACCGCCGGAACCCTGTTTCCGCTGATCTTCGGCTTCACCTGGCTTCTGCTCATTGGCACGAATGTGGCCGGAAAGGCACTGCGCTGGGCCTTGTGGGCTGCGCCCCTGCTCTTCGCCGTAGTCCGCTTGTGGAGCAACGTGGCAGTTGACGCCGCGCTGGGATCCGCAACGCCCGACGCCGGCCAAGTGGCTTTGGCTTCCACGCTCACCGTTGTGGGCTGGGTACTGTTCCTGCTGAGCCTTTTGGCTGGCGGCGCGGCTGTGTTCCTGGGGCGGCGGCGTTCCAAGAGCGCCTAACAGGGCCAGCGCCCGCGGGCGCTCCTATTCCGAATCAGGCCCTATTCCGAATCAGGCCCCGGAACGAGCATCTCCCGGGCTTGGAGGGCCCGCTGGTGGGCGCCGGCTTTGTCGAAGCGATCGGCCGCTTCGACCAGGCTTTCTTTCGCTGCCTGCTGGTTCCCAGTACCGGCTTGGGCCCGCGCCATCAAGAGGTAGACCTCGCCTGCCATCTGAGCGGGCAGTTGGTCAGCGCGGCCCCTGATTTCGTGCAGCAGCTCAAGCGCCGCCCCGGCGTCTCCCGCCAGGTAGTTCCAATGCGCGCGGTTGAGTCGAAGCAGGAGAATTTCCTCTTCGCTGCCACCGACGACATCGGTGGCAAGCTCCGCCCGTTCAATGCACCGCAGGGTGGCCGCATCTGCCACTTCCGCCGCCAGCCTCATCGCCGCCGACGCCTTGTTGAATTTGGCCCAGACATCAAGGTTCCGGGACGGGGAAAAGGTTTCCGCAGCAAGCTCATGGTAGTGGAGCCCTTCATCGATTTTGTCGCAAAGGAAGGCCACATTGCCGATCACCCAGTACGCTTTGCCGGCCAACTGGTCATCCATTTCATCGGAGATTCTTTCCGAGAGGGACAGGCACTCCCCCCATGCCTCCTCAAGTTTGCCGGATTCGCCGAACGCCGCGATCAGTGCCTGCCGGGCATGGACGTCGATTTCCATGTCTGCGTCATCATCGACCAATCCAACTGCCGACGCCGCAGCCGAGGTGGCCATCTCCAGGAGCCCTTCACCCCGCAGGGAGTTCGCCATCAAGATCAGTGCCCGGGCCCGGTGTTGGGGTGAGGCCACAGCCAACGATGCCTCGGAAAGGGACCTCGCCAGCGTAGTGCTCGCAGCGAAATCACCTGCGTCGAGAAGATTCTCTGCTTGAAGGAAAGTCATGTTCCACCAGCCGGCGGAATCGCCCTCATCAAGGGCAATATCGGCGGCAGAACGCGCGCCATCGGCAGCCTTGGCGAAGTCGTGGCTGGCCCGGTGCCCCCTCGCCTGCAGTTCCGCAGCGGCGTACGACGGCGCAACCTTCTTTTCTCCCATGGCTCCATTATGTCCCTGAGACACTCCGCCGATGATTCAGGCGAGCGTTTAGCATGTTTCTGCACCGTGTGGACGAACACTGATGACACGGCGTGTCGTTACTCTTATAATGAGCGTGCTTCACTTCGTTCACTCCAGTCGCATCAGTCACATACCATCAGGAGCTTTCGCATGAAAAGAACTCTCGCCGCCCTCCTCGCGGCAGCAGCAATCTTGCTCGCAGGAATTACCGGCTCGGCAGCAGTGTCCGCCAGCAGCCAGAGTCCCTCGCAGGATTCGTCCATAGCCACGGGCTGGTGGCCGAACTTCGCCCAGAACTCGGCAGAGGCCACGGGCTGGTGGCCGAACTTCGCCCAGAACTCGGCAGAGGCCACAGGCTGGTGGCCCAACGCCACTACCCAGGGTTCACCTCAGGCCACAGGTTGGTGGCCCAACGCCGCCACCAACTCCACCCCCTCCAACTAGCTACACCTGAAAGGCACCGGACCCGAGGTCCGGTGCCTTTCCGTTGCCTGCCTTTCCCTTACCGCGGGAGGCATGCTCAGGTGGCGCGCAGCAGTTCCGCGAATTTTTCTGCTGCCATGGGCCGGCCAAAGTAATACCCCTGGCCACTGGCGCAGCCCAGTCGGGCAAGCTCAGCCGCCTGCTCCGCCGTTTCGATGCCCTCGGCAACGGCCTGCATTCCGCATGCATGAATCAGCTGGAGAACAGCCGCCACAAAGTCCCGTTCCTTGTCGTCCGTGCCCAGGCCTTGGATAAGGGAGCGGTCGATCTTGACCACGTTGACGGGAAGGCTGCGCAGGTAGCTGATAGACGAATAGCCGGTGCCGAAATCGTCGATTTCCAAGCGGATACCCAGACGCCGGAGGCCGGTCAGAGAGTATTTGTCGATGTCGCTGCCGTTCACCGCCATCGACTCCGTCAGCTCGATGACCAGCTTGGATGCCTCCACTCCGGTTTCGGCGAGCACTTCCCGCACATGCTCGATCAATTCCAGGCTTTGCAGTTCGGTTGTCGAAATATTGACGCGCATGCTGAAGTCTTCGTCCACGCCCGGGCCGTCCAGCCACTCGCGCAATTGCTGCATCGCCCGCCGAAGAACCCAATAGCCGAGATCGATGATGATTCCGGTTTCCTCAGCCAGAGGGATGAATGCATCCGGCATCAACAATCCCCTGTCGGGGTGGTTCCACCGCACCAGCGCTTCAGCGCCTTCAATCCGGCCAGAGGCCAACTCGACAACAGGCTGGAAGTGGAGGACCAGCTGATCTGTCCGGATGGCTTCACGCAGCTCGGAGATCATGAGTCCTTGGAGTCGGCGCGCGTACAACAAAGCCGGCTCGAAAACCCTGACGCTGCTCCCCGGCTCGGCCTTTGCCGCATACATGGCCGTATCGGCTTCCATTACCAGGTCGTCCACGGACTGTCCGGGCTCGGCGACCCGGAGCCCGATGCTGGTTCCACAGATGATCCGGACTTCGCCAATGTCGATGCTCTCACCGACTGCTCGGAGGATCCGCTTGGCAACGCCCCTCGCGTGCGCCGCATTGGATTTGGGCATCATGACGGCGAATTCGTCCCCGCCGAGCCTGGCCACCATGTCAGTGTCGCGGACCGCGGCGAGCAGGCGCCTGGCCGTGACCTTCAAGACGGTGTCCCCCGCGCCGTGCCCCAACGTGTCGTTGATCCCCTTGAATGAGTTCAAGTCCAAAACGAGCAATGCGGGTGGGAGCTCGCCCCTTTCGGATTCGACGAGTTCATGGTTCAGCGCCCTTTCGAGTGCGGTGCGGTTGGCCAACTGGGTCAGCGGATCAGTGAGCGCCATCCTTTCGAGTTCGATCTGGGCCTCGCGCAGCATGGCTGTTCGGCTTTCGACCCGTTCCTCGAGCTCCTGGTAGATGGCCTGGAGATCGTCCGCCATGAGGTTGATCCCGGTAATGACAGCAGCCACTTCGTCCCGCGGACCGGAGACCGGGATCCTCGTGCTGAGGTCGCCGTCCGCAATCCGGACCACCCCTTCAACAAGGGCAAGGAGCCGGGGGTCCTGGGGCTCACGATTCACGGTGGTGCTCTCTCAACCAGTCACGGGCTTCGGCCTCGGAGGTGAAGAACTGTCCCGGAAGGGAGCCTGGCTTCGCGCGCAGGAGAAAGTGCGCGATCACACGGTCCACAGGACTCTCCCCCAAGAGGGCACAGGCTGAAACGACCACGGAATTCGAGTACGTCAGGCGCGCGTCGTCCGTGACGGACAGCACTCCTGTCACCCTGAGCAGAAGCGGAAGCCTCCGTCCGTCCGCAAACATGCGAACGGCTGCCGCGGCCGCCCGCGCCTCCGGCGAGCGGACTACGGTGTTCGGCGGCAGGGTGACTTCGACAATCCCGTCCTCCGCCAAGTCGACGGTGATCTGATCGGCAGGGGCAGGCACGTCTTCGGATGAAGCATCCAAGGCATCATCGGGAAGCCGGGCGGGCAGTGTCTGGGCGCTCATCGCTGCGTGGCCTGCCGCCGTCGGACGATGGGCCCGTGGGGGCCCATAAGGGCGCTACCCGAGAGCCCGGAAGCTGCCCTTATGGGGAATATATCGCCTGCGTGTCCCGGACGACGCAGAACAAGCTGATGAGTCATGGGTCCTATGTTCTGCCGTGTCGATCAATCTAGTCTGCGCCAAGACTGCATGGAACCCTCAGCCCGGCGCCATTCCGGTGAGTGCACTCATGATAGTGCAAAGATTGCCCACCCGCTGACACGAGGCTACCCACGAAAACTCAGCGTTTTGCAAGCCGCGCCGCCGTTCGCCGTACTTCCCGAACCCTTTGCGCCACCACTAGCCCGGCGACGGAAAATCCGATCGTGACCGGATAAGCCATCAGGCGTTCCAAGGTTCCAGGCTCGGGGACATCCATCCTTGTCAGGCCACCGACCACGAGGGCGCCCAGCGTCAACGTCCCGCACGCCAGGATGAACCAGCTCATCGCGGTATGGGGCAGCCAGAGCAGCCCGAGGAGCAACAGTGCGAATGCTCCACCGATGAAGAACATGAGGGCGCCCACAAGGTGGAAGGGAGATCCGAGGTCTTCCGGCACAAAACCAACAACCACGGTTCCCAGCCCGGAGATACCCGCCAGGACCCGGACCGCGACGGCGGTGGGCCACGCTTTACGGTAGGCAGCACCCTCCAGGATGCGCACTCCGGGACGGGCAGCTATGCAGAGGAGCGCCGAAGTCAGCAGCAGCGCCCCGAAAAGCATGCCGAGGCCCTGCACCACAAAGGAGGCATTCATGAGCAGATGCAGCGGCGAACAGACGTCGCGGTGTTCGTAGATCCCGCACCTGAGCGCGCCAAGATCGCTGATGAAGCCCGTCCGGCGATCGTAGGGCCCGGGACCGAGCCAGGCTTCGATCACCGCCGATTCGGCCACGAAATACTGCACCACGCTCAACTGGGCCCAGCCGCCGATGTTCGAGCGGATGGTGCCCAGGTCCGGGAGGTGGTCGCCGAAGGCGGCCGGCGCCGTCATCTGCTCTCTCATGCGCGCCAGCCTAGCGCGCGGCGTTCGGGGGCGCGGGCCGTCGGTGTTCAGGGGCCACTAGTGTTCAACGGCTGCCCCTGCAGCTTGTATGCTTGTATGCGTGCCCGGCCAGCGGCTCCCAGGAGCTTCCAGCACGCGCACAGGCCCTCGTAGCTCAGTGGATAGAGCACGGCTCTCCTAAAGCCGGTGTCGTTGGTTCGATTCCAATCGAGGGCACTTGAAAGACCAGCTGCGCGAATCGTCTCCGGTGCAAGACCTGCGGGCCTACCTGCTGGGCAGCTGGACCGTGGAACGGTCCCTGTGGGACCGGGCGGGCGGCACCCGCGGTACGTTCACCGGCGTCGTGCGCTATTCAGGAACCCCCAACGGCGGGCTCCTCCTTCGCGAGGACGGCACCGTGACCTGGCCCACCCACACAGGCCCGGCCTTCCGCGAATACCTCCTGCGCCCCTCGGGCTCTCCCGCCGCGATGGACGTCTACTTCCCGGACGGGAAACCGTTCCACCGCATGAGCTTCCGCGATCACGCCAACGAGGACAGCCACTGGTGCGATCCCGATGACTACAAAGTCAATTACCTCTGGGGCGGGCAGGATGCTTTCAGCTACGCTTGGGACGTCCACGGACCGGCCAAGGATTTGCTGCTCGAATCCCGGCTAAGGAGAGAGCAATGACCCGCAACAGTCCAGCCAAGGACCTGATAGTCGTCAGCGCGGTCTGTGTGTACGACGACGCCGGACGGCTCCTGACGGTGCGCAAGCGTGGCACGGACAAGTTCATGCACCCCGGGGGCAAGCCCGAACCAGGTGAAACCGCGGCGGAGACGGCATCCCGCGAGCTGGCCGAGGAAGTCGGAATCGACGTCGACCCGGCCGATCTGGAGCCCTTGGGGAGTTGGCTCGCCATCGCCGCGAACGAGGCCGCCACGGATATCCAGGCTACCGTCTTCACCGCACCGGGCATGTGGGAGGCCCATCCTTCGGCCGAGATCGCAGAGATCCGCTGGTTGGATCTCTCTGCTGAACTTCCGGACGACTTGGCTCCACTCCTGACGGACCATGTCCTTCCCTTGCTCGCGAAAAAGTAGGGCGTCCCCGCGCGGGGACAATGCTGCGGGTGTCACTACCTGAACTTCCCTGTTTTCCCATGAAAATCCGGTGAGAACTGGCTATAGTGATCGCACAGTTTGTTTTAACTTGATACAGGCTGCATTGTCAGATCCAGCTGGGGGATCGCATGCAATCTCTTGAACAACGCCGACGCGCCCGGGGAGACGTCGGCGGGGGATCCGGCGCGGAAGTCCGCCGGGAACCGACGCAGTTCCGTGACACTCCTACGGAGGTCAAGGCCTACTCGACGGCGGGAATGGCCGGCTGGGCGGCGCAACTGGGTTCTCCCGCGCCCGAGGCTCCGCGTTCCCGCAGAATGGCCAGGACCGGCGGGATAGCCGCGATCGCAGCGTTGTTGCTCTACCTGACGTGGCGGATCGCATTCACCATGCCGCTTGGAGGCGGGGATCTTGTCATTGCGTGGACGCTGGTGACGTTTGAGGCCCTTCCCCTGACGGGGCTGGTCCTGAAGTCCATCACGCTGTGGAACATCGACTGCTATGCGCCGGAGCCGGTTGCCGAACCACCCAATGGCATGAGGGTCGCCGTGTTGATCCCCACGTACAACGAACCCGTTGAGGTCCTTGCCCCCACCATCGCTGCGGCCTGCGCCCTTCAGCCGAGCCACGAAACGTGGGTGCTGGATGACGGAAGCCGCCCGTGGGTTGCGGAGATGTGCGCATCCTTCGGTGCAAGGGTCATCACCCGCACGGAGCATGACCATGCCAAGGCGGGCAACATGAACCACGCACTGGAGCTCATGGCCGCAGAGGAAGCGTCCGGCAAAGACGCAATAGACATCATTGCCGTGCTGGACTGCGACCACGTGCCCCTGCCCACGTTCCTGACAGCCACCTTGGGATGGTTCGCCGACGAGGAAATCGCCCTCGTCCAGGGGCCGCAGGCGTTCTACAACTCCGGAGCCTTCGACGACGACGGCATCTCAGGCGAACAGGGTTTGTTCTTCAACGTCCTGATGCCTTCGCGCAATGTTCCCGGCGCAGGGCCGTTCTGGTGCGGCTCAACCTCGCTGCTCCGGGTCAAGGCCCTTCGCGAGGTAGGCGGAGTGGCCACCGAGACGATCACCGAGGACATGCACACGACCCTCAAGCTCATCCGGCGCGGATGGAAGACCGTCTACCACCACCAGACGCTCGCTGTGGGCCTGGCCCCGGCAACAGCCGATCAATACCTGCTGCAGCGCCGACGCTGGGGCATGGGCGCGATGCAGATCCTGACCTACGAGCGCCTCTGGGCGGCCAAGAGCTGGATGACCTGGCGAAACTTCCACGAATACATCAACGGAACTTTATGGTGGCTGGAGGGCATTGCCACTTTGGTTGCCTTCATCATTCCCATGGCGGTCATGGTCTCAGGCGCCCAGACCTCCACGGCCGGGCCAGTGGAGTTCACCCTGGCCTTCGCAGCCATGTTCTGGGTCCGTCTGTGGGGCGCCAAGAGACTCATGCGCCACCAGATCCACTGGCCGACGGCGTTCGCCCTGCGGATTTTCCGCGTTCCCGTTGGGATGGCTTGCCTTTGGTGGCTCGTTTCCCGAAAATCCTTGGAGTTTCAAGTCACTCCGAAAGGCGCTGCGGAACTTCGACTCCGCGGACGGGCCCCACGGATGCTCATTGTGCTGATCGTCATTGTGGCCGCGATTATTCTCTATGCGACGGCCGGAGTCTTCGGCTGGGTGCCTTGGCGGACAAGTCCGGGCTCCACGATCGCCGCCGGCGTCTGGCTGGTTCTGGCCGGGGTTGTCTTGGTGCTGGGGACGCTCCGGATCAGAGCCGCCGAATTCGCCACATCACGCAGGAGCGCCCACCGGGTCACCATCAACCTCCCTATCACGGTCGAGGGCGTCGCAGGAGAATTGCTTGACCTCTCCATGGGAGGCGCCGCAGTTCGAGTGGAGGCCGACGCGCTGCCCGAGGCCGGTCGCGTTCACCTCGCGCTGCCTGGGGCTACACCGATTGCCCTGGACATCGTTCGGGTCTGGTCCACGTCGAGGGAAGGCCGCACGGCGTCGCTGCGGGTTCGCGACGGCGACTGGAACGCGTATCGAGGCCTCGCACTCTGGCTGTTCCATACTCCCGATGGTGTCCTGCCCGGCTTTCCCCGTGGTGTCCCTGCCGTCGCAACCCGGGAGTCGGCATGAGCGGCCTCATCTTGCGCAAGCCCACCCTGGCCTGGACAGTTGTCGTCACCGCTGCGGCGGTGGCCGTCCTGGCGATGGTCCTCGGGGCAAACCAAGGGGCGTCCGCGGCGCAGGCCACCGGGGACCTCGCCATCCTGGCAGCCGCGCTGCTCGCCACAGTCAGTTGTGCCCGGGCAGCACGGCGCAAAGACGAAAGCTCCCGTGCGTGGCGGGTCATGGCTCTTGCCACCTTGCTCTGGACCATCGGTCAAGCAATCTGGACCTTCTATGGGTTGACGCTCGACCATGACTATCCCTATCCCTCCCTAGCCGACGCCGCCTTCGTGGGCTATTCGATCCCGGCCGCGATTGCCCTCTACTTGTTCCCGCGTCCCCGGGTTTCCCGGGTTGCTTTCGTGCGCGCACTCCTGGATTCGGCAGTGATCGCATCCGCCGTGCTGTTCATGAGCTGGGCCACCGTCCTCGGTTCCATGTACAGGGCGGAAGGCCAGGAAACCCTCGCCCATCTCACCGGCCTGGCCTATCCCGTTGCCGATATCGTGATGGTCTCCATAGTCCTCATGCTCACGATGCGGAGAGCACCGGGAGAACGCCTCAGATGGGTCTGCCTGGGTGGCGGGCTCCTCGTCCTGGCGATCACTGACAGTACTTATGTGAAGCTGACCTTCGACAACATCACGGGGCTCACCGGGACTCCCCTGGCGGCTGGCTGGATCGCGGCCTTCCTGCTGATCGCCCTCGCCCCTCTGGTCCCCTACGCCCCCCGTCCCCGGACGGACCGGCGCCTCTACACCCTGGCGTTGGAGCTCCTCCCCTACGTCCCCGTCTTCGGTGCTGTCATGGTGGCGCCCATACGCGTCGGGCGTCCCAGCGACCCCTTCCTCCAAACCGTAGGCCTTACGGTGCTGGCCCTGGCCATCACCCGCCAGATCCTCATGATCCTGGAGAACATCAACCTCACTCGGGACCTTGAATCCAAAGTTGCCGAGCGCACGTCGGAACTCGAAGGCTTGGGCGCGATCGTCAACTCTTCGGCAGATGCCATTGTGGGCAAGACCCTGGACGGTGTCATCACCAGCTGGAATCCCGGAGCCGAACGGATCTACGGATACACCGCCGCGGAGGCAATCGGCAGGAATGTTTCCTTCATCATCCCGGACGAGCTTCAGGACGAGGAAAAAGAACTCTTGGCAGCCATCAGGGCCGGCGGGGAAACCCACAGCTACGAAACAGCACGGGTCCGCATCGACGGTTCGATCGTTCCGGTCTCGCTGACAATGTCCCCGATCCGCGGAACGGCGGGCATCCGCGGAGTCGCCACGATCGCCCAGGACATCACGGAACGCAGGATCGCCCAGGCCGAGTTGGTGACCGCCCGGGAAGCCGCCGAGGAAGCCAGCCGCTTGAAGTCGGAGTTCCTCGCGACCATGAGCCATGAGATCCGCACACCGATGAACGGTGTGATCGGCCTGACCGGCTTGTTGCTGGACACCAGATTGGAGGAAACCCAGCGCCAATATGCCGAGGGCGTCAAGGGTGCCGGCGAAGCCCTGCTGACCCTGATCAATGACATTCTGGACTTCTCGAAACTCGAAGCCGGCAAGGTCGACCTGGACCCCGCGCCCTTCAATCCACGCACCCTCGTGGAGGAACTCGCAGTCCTCCTCGCCGAAACCGCACAGGCCAAAGGCCTGGAGCTGATTGCGTACTGCCGGCCGGAAGTTCCGACGATGCTGGTGGGCGACGCCGGCCGCATCAGGCAGATCCTGCTCAATCTGGCCTCAAACGCAGTGAAGTTCACGCCCTCAGGGGAAGTCGTCATTAGCGTGAAGCTCGTGGAGCAAGAATCCGCGACCGCGCGGGTACGCTTCGAAGTCCGGGACACCGGAATCGGGATCGAGGCAGCAGACCATCTCAGGCTCTTCGAATCGTTCTCGCAGGCCGACGCCTCAACCACCCGGCGGTACGGCGGAACCGGCCTTGGACTGGCGATCTCCCGGAGGCTTACCGAGGCAATGGGCGGCGAGATCGGGGTGGACAGTTCCTTGGGCAACGGCAGCACTTTCTGGGCCACCCTTCCCTTGGCGGTGAGCGGGCCTGCCGCAGCTCCGCCGTCGATCTCGCCCGAGCAACTGACGGGACTCCGGGTCCTGGTAGTGGACGACAACTCGACCAACCGCCTGGTGCTGCAGGCGCAATTGGCGGGCTGGCGGATGAATCCGGAGGCTGTCGGCGACGCCCAACAGGGCTTGGACCGTTGCCGCGAAGAAGCCGCCGCCGGGCGTCCCTTCGACATTGCGGTGCTGGACATGTGCATGCCCGACATGAACGGCTTGGAGCTGGCCCACAAGCTGAGCACCGACGTCGCGCTCGCGTCCACGCGGATCATCATGCTGACATCCACCATGAATGTGGACAAAGCCGAGCTCGTGGCCGCCGGGGTCCAGGAATGGTTGACAAAGCCCGTGCGCAGCTCCGAGTTCTATGACCGCCTCATGCGTCTCGTCGCGACACGTCCGATCGCGGCTCCCGCGGTTTCTCCCGCAATCCCGGTGACCATCAGCCAACCTTCGCGGGGCCTAATTTTGGTCGTCGAGGACAACGAGGTCAACCAGCTCGTGGCCCGCAGCATGGTTGCGAAGCTCGGGTACGTGGCCGACGTCGTAGCTGACGGCAGCGAAGCAGTCGCCGCGACGGCGGCAACAGAGTATGCCGCGGTCCTGATGGACTGCCATATGCCCGTCATGGACGGATTCGAGGCCACCAAGGCCATCCGTGCCCGGAACGATGGCCGCAGGAGGCTCCCCGTCATTGCCATGACCGCAGGCGCCCTGGATGAGGACCGTGAGCGCTGCCTTGCGGCCGGCATGGACGACTATCTGACCAAACCGGTGGACGTGGACAAATTGGACCAGGTCCTCTCGCGATGGATACCTGAAACGCGGAAGGAAAGTGGCGGACCCGCACTCGACCCCGCGAGGCTGGAAACGCTGCGTGACCTCGGCCCGGCAGACGGACTGGGGTTGCTTCCTGCCGCGGCCCAAGCCTTCAGGCAAGACATCCAACCGAGCCTGCAAGCACTCCGCCGGGCTTTGGACAATGGAAGCGGAGACACTTTCAGGCAAGTGGCCCACAAATTGAAAGGCGCCGCGGCCAACATCGGGGCCGCCCGCGCCGCCCGGATGTGCGAGGAATTGGAACGCAGCTCTTTAGGCGGCAAGCCCGTCGATCCCGCACTCCTGGCGGCTCTTGAAGCCGAACTTGACCTCGTTGACAAAGCGCTGGACCACGCCCTGTCGGTAGCCTCGTGAAGGTCCTGGTGGCGGACGACGACTTCGGTTCGCGTCTGGTGGCGAAGGCGGCAGTGGAGCAGTCCGGCCATGAATGCATCGTGGCCGCGGACGGCAGCTCCGCCTGGGAGATGTACAGGCAACACCGGCCGCAAGTTGTCGTGACTGACCTGATGATGCCCGGGCTCAACGGACTGGAGCTCTGCCGAGCCATCCGCTCCGCGGAAGAGGACTCCTACACGTACCTTGTCCTTGTCACCTCGAAGGATTCACGAGAGGACGTCGTCGCGGGCATGCAGGCCGGCGCTGATGACTACGTGGCCAAGCCGCTTGACCCGTTCGCCCTGCATACCCGGCTGTTGGTGGCGCAAAGGGTGACTTCGCTGCACACGGATCTTGCGCGCTACCGTGCCGCGCTCGCGGAGCAAGCGCGCACCGATCCCCTGACGAAGCTCCATAACCGGCTGAAGCTCTCCGAGGACCTGGAACAGCTGCACCAGACAAGCGCCCGCTACGGAACGGACTACAGCCTGGCGATCTGCGACGTGGACAATTTCAAGAGATACAACGATCTTTACGGCCACCAAGCCGGTGACCTCGCCTTGCAGTCGGTTGCGGCCTCCCTTGCCGGCGAAGGGCGCGAAAGCGACGGAATCTACCGCTTCGGCGGGGAGGAGTTCCTCTTCCTGCTGCCGGGCCAGACGGTATCCGGCGCAGAAACAAGGCTCGCACGAGCTCTCGAGGCCGTGCGGGACCTGGGCATTGCGCATTCAGGCAACCCCTCGGGCACCCTGACCTTGAGCGCCGGTCTCTCGGCCTTTGTGCCCGACCACCGGGTCAGCAGCGAACGCCTCCTCAAGGAAGCCGACATGGCGTTGTACACCGCCAAGTCCGCCGGCCGGAACCGCGTGGAAGTTGCGCCGGAAGTTCGTCAACACACCCGGAGCTGAGACTGCGGCCAGCTGAAACCCCGGCGTCTACAGCTCCGGAACAGCTTCCTGTGCCACAGCCGTCGCCTCCGCGAACTGCGTGTTGTACAGCTCCGCGTAGCGCCCGTCCGCGGCGAGGAGCTCTGCGTGCGTGCCGCGCTCAACGATCGATCCGTCCTCCACCACCAGGATGACGTCGGCGGCCCGGATGGTGGAGAGCCGGTGGGCGATCACGACGGCGGTGCGTCCCTCGAGTGCCTCGCCCAAGGCCGCCTGGACGGCGGCTTCACTCGTGGAATCCAAGGCCGCCGTGGCTTCGTCGAGGATGACGACCCTCGGTTGGGCGATGAGGAGGCGTGCGATGGTGAGCCGCTGGCGTTCCCCGCCGGAAAGGCGGTAGCCACGCTCCCCCACCACGGTCTCCAAGCCATCCGGCAAGGAGCGGACCATGGCTTCGAGCCGGGCGCGCCGGAGCACGTCCCACATTTCCTCGTCCGTCGCTCCAGGCAGGGCCAGCCGCAAGTTGGAGGCGATGCTTTCATGGAAGAGGTGCCCGTCCTGCGTGACCATGCCCAGGGTCGCCCGGAGGGAATCGAACGTGACGTCCCGGACATCCAGGCCGGTCCCTTGACCGCGGCCGCCCAAGCGCACGGCGCCGGAGTCGACGTCGTACAGGCGGGACAGCAGCTGGGCCACAGTGGACTTGCCCGCGCCGGAAGACCCCACGAGCGCCACGGTTTGACCGGGCTCCACGCGGAAGCTGATTCCGTGCAGGACCTCTTCGCCGCCGCGGGTATCAAGCGTCGCCACTTCCTCCAGCGATGCAAGGGACACCTTGTCCGCGGACGGATAGGCGAAGCGGACGTCGTCGAACTCCACCGCAACGGGTCCCGAAGGCACCGCGACGGCGTCGGGCTTCTCCTGGATGAGCGGCTTAAGGTCCAGGATCTCGAAGACCCGCTCGAAGCTGACCAACGCGCTCATGACCTCCACGTGGGCACTGGACAGCGCGGTGAGCGGCGCATAGAGCCGGGTGAGCAGCAGTGCCAACACGACGACGTCGCCCGCCGCCAGCTGCCCGCTCAGTGCAAGCCAACCGCCCAGTCCGTAAACGAGCGCGAGGGCCAGGGCGGAAACGAGGGTCAGCGCAGTGATGAAGGTGAACTGCAACATGGCGGTGCGGACACCGATGTCCCGCACGCGGCCGGCGCGCAGGGCGAACTCGGCGGATTCTTCGTCCGGGCGGCCGAACAGTTTGACGAGCGTGGCGCCGGGTGCGGAGAAACGCTCCGTCATTTGGGTTCCCATGGCCGCGTTGTGGGATGCGGCTTCACGACGGAGGTCGGCCAGCTTGGAGCCCATGCGGCGTGCGGGGATGAGGAAGATCGGCAGCAGCACCATCGCCAAGACTGTGACCAGCCAGGAGGTGTTGAGCATGACCACAAGGGTCAGGGCCAAGGAGACGACGTTGCTGACCACTCCGGAGAGCGTGCCCGCGAAGGCCGATTGGGCTCCGATGACGTCGTTGTTGAGCCGGCTGACGAGGGCTCCGGTACGGGTCCGGGTGAAGAAGGCGATGGGCATGCGCTGCACATGGTCGAACACCCGCGTCCGCAGATCAACGATCACGCCTTCGCCGATCACGGAAGACAGCCACCGGGTCAGCAGTCCCACTCCGGCGTCGGCGACGGCGACGGCAGCGATGAGCGCGGCCAGACCGACCACGACGTCCACGCCTGCATGGGCGATGAGCGCGTTCACCACCTTGCCGGCCAGCACCGGGGTGGCCACGGCAAGGAATGCACCGGCGATGGAGGCCAGTACGAAGGCGATCAGCTTGTTGCGGTGCGGTTTCGCGAAAGCGAGCACGCGCTTGATGGTTTCCCGCGAGAACGGCTGGGAGCCGCTCTTGGCGCGGGTGATGTTGTAGAGCGAGCGCCAGGCGACGCCATCCATGCTCATGGCTTGTGATTCCCCATTCCGGAAGTGTGGTGCAGTTCGGTCACGGTGCCGTTGTCAAGGTGCCAGCGGGAATCGAGCCGGACGTTTTCGAGCAAGCGGCGGTCGTGCGTGACCAGCAGGAGCGCGCCTTCGTAGCCGTCGAGCGCATCCTCAAGCTGCTCGATCGCCGGCAGGTCGAGGTGGTTGGTGGGTTCGTCCAGGACCAGCAGGTTGACGCCTCGGGCCTGCAGCAGCGCGAGCGCCGCGCGGGTGCGTTCGCCCGGGGACAAGGAATCCACGGTCCGGGAGGTATGGTCCGCCTTGAGGCCGAATTTGGCCAGCAGGGTGCGGACATCCGCGGAGTTCCATTCGAGCAGGACGGATTCGACGGCGTCTGCCAGGGTGAGGTGCCCCGCCAGCAGTCCGCGGGCTTGGTCGATCTCGCCGATCGCCACGGATGCACCCTTGGAGGCGTCTCCGGCGTCGGGCTGTTGAAGCCCGAGCAGCAGCCGCAGGAGGGTGGACTTTCCTGCGCCGTTGGGTCCGGTGATGCCAATGCGTTCGCCGGCGTTGAGCTGGAGGTTGACGGGTCCCAGCGTAAAGTCGCCTTGGTGTGCCACGACGTCGCGCAAGGTTGCGACGACGGAGCTGGAGCGCGGAGCCTGGCCGATACTGAACTGCAGCTGCCATTCCTTGCGCGGCTCTTCCACCTCGTCAAGCCGGGAGATGCGGGACTCCATCTGCCGGACTTTCTGGGCCTGCTTTTCCGAAGACTCAACGCTCGCCGCCCTGCGTATTTTGTCGTTGTCCGGGCTCTTTTTCATGGCGTTGCGGACGCCCTGCGAGCTCCATTCGCGCTGCGTCCTGGCCCGGGACACGAGATCCGCCTTGGTATTGGCGAATTCCTCGTAGCGTTCGCGGGCGTGCCGCTTTGCCACCGCCCGCTCTTCGAGGAAGGAATCGTAACCGCCGTCGTAGACCGCCACGCTGTTCTGCGCCAGGTCCAGTTCCAGCACCTTGGTAATGCAGCGTGCCAGGAACTCACGGTCGTGCGAGACCAACACGGCGCCGCCGCGAAGGCCTTGAACGAATGATTCAAGGCGGGCGAGTCCGTCGAGGTCCAGGTCATTGGTGGGTTCGTCGAGGAGCACGACGTCGAAGCGGCTCAGCAGGAGCGCCGCCAAGGCAACGCGGGCGGCCTGTCCGCCGGACAGGCCCGTCATGAGTGCCTCCGGACCGGATTCCAGGCCGAGTTCCGCCAACACCGCGGGGATCCGGTCCTCCAGGTCCGCGGCACCCGATGCCATCCAGCGGTCAAAAGCCAAGGAATACGCGTCGTCGGCATCCGCGGTCCCGGCTGCCAGCCCCTCGGCGCCGGCCTCCATCTCGGCCGTGGCCTGGGCGCAACCCGTGCGGCGGGCAATGTAGGCGGCTACGGTTTCGCCGGGGGTGCGTTCGTGTTCCTGGGGCAGCCAGCCCACAAAGGCGTCGCTGGGAGCGAGGCTGACCGTGCCCTCTTGGGGGCGGTCAGCTCCTGCGAGGATGCGCAGCAGGGTGGATTTCCCGGCGCCGTTAGCGCCGACGACACCCACGACGTCTCCTGGAGCGACGGTGAGGGAGAGCTTCGAGAACAAGGTGCGGTGACCGTGGCCGCCGGAGAGCTCTTTGGCGACAAGCGTTGCAGTCATTGGTCTATCCTCTCACTGCTCCGCCCTTGAGCGGAAAGACCGGCCAAGCGAAAAGACCGGGGCATGGAAGAACCCGCTGGTCCGTACTTGGGGGGTGTGCGGACCAGCGGGTTCGAGAATCAAGCATAATTCAATGTGCCCGCATCGTAAAATCAAGCTCGCAGTCCTTGCCGGAACCGTCTTCCGGGAGCCTCCTGCGGGAACCGTCTATCAGAAAGTGGTTCATGTCCCTCCCTTCCAAGGCGTTCCAACGCTGGCTGCACGGGATCGCCCCGAACACCAGCACGGCCGATGTCTGCCGCTTTTCGGGAGTGAAACGCACCACATTGGCCCAGCAATTGGTCCGCGGCAAGGTTGCGGAGAGTTCACTCGTGAGCATCAGCCGGGCCTTCGACATGAATCCCTTCGACGCATTGAGCCAATTCGAGGCCTACGCGGCGCTTCGCGGGACCCCGGTTCCTCCCACTGACGCGGAACTCGTCAGCCAGGTCTCCACCATGGATCTGCTGCGTGCAGTCGTCGAGCGCTCGGACACCCGGGACGGCGTCCCGCCCTTGGTCCTGGCGGAGACCCCGCACCCGAGTTCAGTCAGGAACTGGGTGGACGCGATCGACGACGGCGAGCTGCGCCACCGGGTGAGCGGTGGCACGGGGATCGCACCGCAGAACTTCTCCGCGTACCTGACAGCCAACCGTTTGCCCCCGGAACTGGCCTTGGCGACGTCCCGGGCGGCCGGCGTCGGACCGGCCGGAGGCCTCGTGGCCAGCGGCCTCGTCACCGAAGCCGAGTCGGGATGGGCCCCCGGGGCGCGGCGGGAGGCACTGGACAGGATGACAGAAGGCGAACTGGCCCTGTTGGCCGGAGAGAGACTGCAGGCACTCGGCAAGGCCCTGCGCCGCCATGAGCACGAGCTCGACCACAGCAACAGAATCTGGGAGAACCTGGGATGACCACCGTGTTGGCGTGGGCCACGCTCTCTATTTGCCTCATTTTGACGGCCATTCGCATTCCCAGCGCCGTCCGGGGCGAGAACCGGATGATGTTCGTCCTGTTCACGCTGATTTCCCTCGACATCCTGCTCAGCATCGAGGGTCCTTACTTGTTGATCGACTCCTGGCTGGGCAACTTCAACCTCTGCAACCTGCTGCTCCGGTTCATGCTCTACGGAACGTTCCTGCTCATGGGAATCAAGGTGGCGAGGGCCTTTGCCTCACCCGGCGGGGAACGTGCCATCCGGGGGCCTATCGGCTTGGCCGTTTTGGGAGCAACCGCGGTCCTCACGGCCTTCTTTTTCTTCTCGATGGACACCTCGGACTCCACTGTTGGCCTGAATGACCTGGATCCTGGGCCAGCCCTTGATACCTACGCGGCCTTGGGCAGGTTCTACCCGGGCTACGTTGCCGCATGCCTCATCCCGGGCATGTGGCGGTCCGTTCGAGGTTCGGGTCCCGTCCTGCTCCGGACCGCCTCCGCGACTTTGCTTCTGGGCCTCGGTTTGCTGATCGTTTCGCAGGTCTTTCCGCTCATCCCGCTATCCAATACGTGGCTGCGGCCGCTCATCAACTACTCGGCCGCTTTGGCGACTGCGATTGGATTGGGAGGCATCTGGCTGTCCAAAATCGTTGCCAGCCGGACTCGCCGCACGGTAACGTAAAAACATACCGCGTAACCTCTTTCATAAATCCATTATATCGTGCCATAATTATGAATGTGTGAAGGCGACGCAGCCTGACCTTTGAATCAATGAACGGGTTTCCAAGGTTCGTGGCGCGTGCGGGAGCACTTTTGGGGGGATGAGTGGTGGCGGGCTGTTGGGGACCGCCCCCACTCAGCCTTTTTAAGCGTCCTTCCGCGTACGCCCGCCGCACCCCCGCAGGACCCCGGCACGGTCCCGTGACTAAGATGGCTTTCATGAAAAGCCTGCCCACTCGCCGCATCGCACTGTCCGCAACACTTGCCTCCGTCGCGCTGGCACTGTCCGCTTGCGGCGGCGGTTCCTCGCCGTCGTCGACGTCGGGTGGAGACACTTCGCTGTCCGCCATCAAGTCCAAGGGCGAAATCGTCATCGCCACCGAAGGCACGTACCGGCCGTTCAGCTTCCACGAGAACGGGGCCGGTCCCCTCACGGGCTTCGACGTCGAAATCGCCCAGGCCGTGGCGGGCAAGCTCGGGGTAAAGGCAACCTTCCAGGAAACCCAGTTCGATGGCATCTTTGCGGGCCTTGATTCCAAGCGCTTCGACACTATTGCCAACCAGATTTCCATCAACCCTGAGCGCACGGCCAAGTATGACTTCTCGGCCCCATACACGATCTCCAATGGCGTCGTCGTGACCAAGTCCGACAACAACTCCATCAACAGCTTCGCCGACCTCAAAGGCAAGACCACAGCCCAGTCGCTGACCAGCAACTTCTACAAGATGGCAGTTGACGCGGGCGCCAACGTCCAGTCCGTCGAAGGCTGGGCACAAGCCGCCACCCTGGTCCGCCAAGGCCGCGTCGACGCGACCGTCAATGACAAGTTGACCTACCTCGACTACGCCAAAAGCACCCCGGACTCGGGCTTGAAGATCGCCGCCGAAACCACCGACAAGACGCAGAGCGCCCTGGTCTTCCGCAAGGGATCCGCCGACCTCAAGGCCGCAGTGGACAAAGCGCTCACGGACCTTCGAGCCGACGGCACCCTCGCCAAGATCTCCCAGAAGTACTTCGGCGCAGACGTTACCAAGTAGCCGGCGGCCAAACAGATGACCTTCAACTGGGACCTCGTCTGGAGTTCCTTCGGGCCGATCATCGGCGGCGCCGTCACCGGAACCATCCCCCTGACCCTGGCCTCATTCGCCATTGGCCTGGCGCTGGCGCTGCTCGTTGCCCTCTTGCGCCTGAGCCCCAACAGGCTGCTCTCCGGCGTCGCGCGCTTCTACGTCTCCGTGATCCGGGGGACGCCCCTCCTGGTGCAGTTGTTCGTGATCTTCTATGGCCTCCCAAGCATCGGCGTGAAGCTGGAACCGTGGCCGAGCGCCATCATCGCGTTTTCCCTCAATGTGGGCGGCTACGCGGCCGAGGTCATCCGCGCAGCGATCCTGTCCGTGCCCAAGGGCCAATGGGAGGCAGGGCACACCATCGGTATGTCGCGGCCGCAAACGCTCGTGCGGATCATCCTCCCGCAAGCGGCCAGGGTCTCGGTGCCCCCGCTGTCCAACACCTTCATTTCCCTTGTGAAGGACACCTCGCTGGCTTCACTCATCCTCGTCACCGAGCTTTTCCGCAACGCCCAGCAGATCGCCGCGTTCAGCCAGGAATTCATGATCCTGTACCTCGAATCCGCCTTGGTCTACTGGGTCATTTGCCTCGTCCTCTCCACGGGCCAGTCCGCCCTGGAGCGTAGATTGGACCGTTATGTCGCCCACTGAGCCCAGCAACGCCCCGCGAGGGAACTCCGGGCTGGTGTTGTCCGCCCGGGACCTCGCCAAAGCCTTCGGCAGCAACGTGGTACTGCGCGGCATCGACATCGATGTCCGCCGCGGACAGGTAGTTGCCTTGATCGGGCCCTCCGGTTCAGGAAAGACGACGGTCCTGCGATCACTCAACGGCCTCGAAGTGCCCGACGCCGGCACGGTCACCTTCGGGGACGCCGACGCCGGTACAGTCCGCGGATCCGGCGCAGGCCTGACCCTCGATTTCGCCGGTACCGTGGGAAAGCGGGAGATCGCCGCCCTCCGGGACCGCAGCGCCATGGTGTTCCAGCACTACAACCTGTTCCCGCACATGACGGTGCTCAAGAACATCATCGAGGGACCGCTGCAGGTCCAGAAACGTCCCCGGGCGGACGTAGTGGCGGAGGCGGAGCGGCTCCTGGCCCGGGTGGGCCTCGCGGACAAACGCGATGCTTACCCTTTCGAACTGTCAGGCGGCCAGCAACAACGCGTGGGAATCGTGCGCGCCTTGGCCCTCAAACCCCAACTGCTGCTCTTCGACGAGCCCACCTCTGCCCTGGACCCGGAACTCGTGGGTGAAGTGCTGGGTGTCATCAAGGAACTTGCCGACGAAGGCTGGACCATGGTGATCGTGACGCACGAGCTCGCCTTCGCCCGCCAGGTTGCCGATGAAGTCATCTTCATGGACGGCGGCGTGGTGGTGGAACGAGGGCCGGCCGCGGAGGTCTTGCGGGAGCCGCGGGAGGAACGAACCAAGCAATTCGTCAAGCGCCTCCAGCACGACGTCTGAGGCCCAACTGACTCGCATTAGATGTCGTATTGAGCCTCCAAAGCGACATTAACTGCGAGTCAGTTGGGTGGGTGGGCACGCACTCAGCGGATGAAACGCAAAGTCACCAACTGGAACGGGCGCAGGGTCAATTCGGCGGCCCCCGCTCCGGGAGTCACTCCGGGAGCATCGACGGGTCGCTCCAGGAGGTCCACTGATTGCACCATCCGTGATTCGAAGTTGGCTGTGATGAGGCCCGTGGAGCGTTCCCCCAGCGATTCGTAAAGCCTCACGATGACGTCTCCGGAGCCGTCCTCGGCAAGCTTGACGGCCTCGATGACCAGCGCTTGGTTGAACACCGTGAAGAGCGGCTCCACGGGGTTCGCTCCCGCCAGCAGCCTTGGTTTGAGGTTGGTCCGGTAGCCCTCTTCCACGGCGTCGCCGATGCCGGCGCCGGGCCGGATGCTCAGATCCAGGACGTGCATGCCAAGGTCGGCCCGGGGGTCCGGGAACTTGGGCGCCCGCAACAGTGACACGCGGACGTTGGTGGTGGTTCCGCCGTCGGCGCGGATGGTCCGGGTGACGTCATGCCCGTAGCTTGACGCGTTGGAAATGGCCACACCGTAACCCGGCTCTGCCACATGGATCCAGCGGTGGGCGCAGAATTCGAACTTGGCGGCTTCCCAGGACGTGTTGGTGTGCGTAGCCCGGAATACGTGCCCGAACTGGGTCTCCGAGGCTGAACGGTCGGCACGCACATCCAGCGGGAACCCGATCTTCAGCAGTTTCTCGTGTTCCTGCCAGTCCACCGTAGTGGAAATGGCGAGGGATTCCGCTCCCGCTTCGAGGGAAATGCGCTGCGTGATGGTGGAGGAGCCCACGCTTCGCTCCACCACGACGACGGCGTCCCAGCCTGCGCTTTCCAACGTCACCGATCGGGCCTCGACTATCGAGACGACGTTCCGGCGGTAGAACTCGTCGATGTCCCAGGCATCCCATTCGTTGGGCGTGTCCCGGTGGAGTTCAAGGTGGTTGCCGAACATCCCGAGTGCAATGGCTTCGCGGCCGGTTGCGTAATCCGAGAGGGAGGTCAGCAATCCGTTGGCGTCCAGTACCGCGCGGATGATGCCGTTGTCCAGAACATAACCGCCGGCGCGTTCTGTGACGCTGACTGGACTGTCCTCGTGAACCGCTTCCGCAGCGGCAAGCGCGGGAACCCCGCTGCGCTCATGCGGGGCCGCATTGAGCAGGAAGATGGTGTCTCCCTCGCCCAGCAGGGCCGAGGCGGCACCCGCGATGATGCCTTCCAGCTCCCGGGCGATCGCGGCATAGTTCCGCTCCGCATCCTGGTGGACCCACGCGATGGAGCTGCCCGGCAGGATGTCGTGGAACTGCTGCAACAGCACAAGCCGCCACAAGCGCTTGAGGTCCGCCGCAGGATAGGTGAACGAACCGGGAGTCCGTACTGCCGCCGTCGAGCACCAAAGCTCGGCCTCGCGCAGCAGGTGCTCCGAGCGGCGGTTCCCCTGTTTGGTGTTGGCCTGGCTCGTGTAGGTGCCCCTGTGTAGCTCGAGATACATCTCCCCCACCCAGACCGGGAGGTTGTGGTACTCGGCCTCGGCCTGCTTGAAGAACTCTTCGGCGGTTCCCATGCGCACCTTCGGCGAGCCTTCCAGATCCGCCGTCCGGTGGGCTGCCGCAACCATTTCGCGCGTTGGTCCGCCACCGCCGTCGCCGTAACCGAAGGGGACCAGCGAAATGGTGCCCCGGCCGTGCTCCCGGTAATTGCGCTGGGCATGGGCGAGTTCGCGGCCGTGGAGCTCGGAGTTGTAGGTGTCCACGGGCGGGAAGTGGGTGAAAAGCCGCGTGCCGTCGATGCCCTCCCAATTGAAGGTGTGGTGCGGCATCTTGTTGACCTGGTTCCAGGAGATCTTCTGGGTAAGGAACCACCGGGAACCAGCGGACTTGACGATCTGCGGGAGGGCGCCGGAATATCCGAAGGAGTCAGGGAGCCAGGCTTCCTGGCAGTCGATGCCGAACTCCTGCAGGAAGAAGCTCTTGCCCTCCACGAATTGGCGGGCCATGGCCTCGCCGCCGGGCATGTTGGTGTCCGATTCCACCCACATGCCGCCGACCGGCACGAATTGCCCTGCATTCACTTTCTCCCGGATCCGGATGAACAGCTCAGGATAGAACTCCTTCATCCACGCCAATTGCTGCGCCGAGGAGCAGGAGAAGACGAAATCGGGGTTCTCATCCATGAGGGCGACAACGTTGGAGAACGTGCGGGCGCATTTACGGATGGTTTCACGGACCGGCCAGAGCCAGGCCGAGTCAATGTGGGCGTGGCCGGTGGCCAGCAGTTCGTGGGCCGAGGCGTATGCGGGCCGGCTCAAGACCTCGGCGAGGACCTCCCTGCCGGCCGCTGCGGTGCCCGCGACATCGTCCGGGTCCATGACGTCAAGCATGCGCTCAAAGGCCCGCAGGATCTCATGCCGCCGGGGCAGTTCGAAAGGTAGCTCGTGCATCAGCCCGCTGAGGGTCCAGATGTCCTGGTGGAGCTCCCACACCACCTCGTTGAGTTCGGCTATGGCTATGCGTCCGAGCTGGTAGCGGAGCTCGTCTCCGGAGGTGGATTTGTCCCCCAATGGGGTTGCCGCGAAGCTCCACCCCTGGCTGAGATCCGGATTGGCGGCGGCTTCAACATAGAAGTCCACCGAGAGTCCGCCACCCAGAAGCTTCAGCGGGACGTGCTGGTTCCGCGGAGAGATGGCCTTGATGATGGTGCCGTCCGGACGCCAGGCGATGCCTTCGCACTGGAATCCCGGGGCGTCGTTGCTGAACCCGAGATCGACGACGATCTCCACCGTCGTGCCGTCGGCAACTCCCCAGCCCTCCGGAACCTCACCCCGAAGCCGCAGCCATTTGGTGCTCCAGGCTTTGCCCCACGCAGCACCGTGTTCCTGGGGTTCAAAAACCCGGCGGAGTGCTTCCGAGACTGGAATCGGCTCTCCCGGTGCATCCCAGCTGCTCAGTTCAAGAGGCAGTGCGCGGCCATAGATGGCGGGGGCTATCCGCTCCCGGACAAAACGTTCGAGCCGCTTCTCAGTGATCCGGCGGTCGTCGTGCAATTGAAGTCCCCTTTGGCGGTGGGCTGGGTAGAGATGCTTCCTTACCGAGATGAGCAGCCTAACTAAGCAAGGTGACTGTTCGGCGGGAAACAACGGTTCCATTCGATGGATAAAATCTACGTTGTTCCGGATCAATTACCAAGTGATTGGCGGCTATCCCTACAAGTCCCTAGTCCCCACCGGCTCCCAGCCTTCGCAAGCTCAGGCCGGGGCCCTCGCCGGTGTGGGCCCCCGGCCGGGGCCCTCGCCGGTGTGGGCCCGCGCCGGAACGCCCACCCTGTCACTGCCCGCGTAGACGTTCAGGCTGGTCCCCCGGCTGAATCCCACCAGGGTCAGGCCGGTCTCCTGTGCGAGCTCCACGGCGAGGCTCGAGGGAGCGCTGACGGCGGCCAAAACCGGGATTCCTGCGAGCGCCGCCTTCTGGACCAGTTCGAAGGATGCCCTACCGGAGACCTGAAGGACGGTGCCGCGCAAGGGCAACAATCCTTCGCGCAGCGCCCAGCCCACCACCTTGTCCACGGCGTTGTGCCTGCCCACGTCTTCCCGCAGGCACAGAAGCTCGGCAACACTGCCGGTGCCGTCGTCGTGGATTCTAAAGAGGCCGGCGGCATGCACTCCCCCGGTCTTGTCGAAGACCGCCTGTGCTTCGCGGAGACGGTCAGGCAGGGACGCCAGAACCTCGACCGGAATGCTCAGGGGGTCGCCAGCGGGGCTGAAGTGCGAGGATTTGCGCACTGCTTCGATCGAGTCGGTGCCGCAGATCCCGCACGAGCTGGAGGTGTAGACGTTGCGCCCGGTCTCCGGTAGGACGACGTCGGGACGCAACTGCGCTTCCACGACGTTGAACGTCTGCACGCCGTTCTCGTCCTCGCCGGCGCAGAAACGCAGCGAAATGAGCTGGGCAGCGTCCCAAATGACACCTTCGGAGACCAGGAAGCCCGCCACGAGGTCGAAGTCGTCGCCAGGGGTGCGCATGGTCACGGAGAAGGACATGTGCCCCAGGCGCACCTCGAGCGGTTCCTCGACGGCCAGGAAGTCCTCGCGGTAGCGGACCGGGTGCTCCAGCGCCTGGGCGGAGCCATCCAGGACAAATTTGTGCACCTTGCGGCGCTGGGTCACCCGTCCCATCTCAGATACCCACCGTCCCGGCGGCTTCACTGTGCTCGGCGGCTTCCCCATGCTTGACGAACCGCACCGTCATGGCCTTGTAGCCGGGCGTGTTGGATTCACGGGCAACGAGCTCCCGGTGGACCAGGGCGTTGGCCTCCGGGAAGTACGCGGCCGCGCAACCCTTGGCCGTGGGGTAGGCAACCAGCCGGAACTTGTCCGCCCGGCGTTCCGTTCCGCCGAAGGTGGAGATGACGTCCACCATGTCCCTGTCCTCGAAGCCGAGTTCGCTGAGATCGTCCTCGTGGACCAGGATGACCCGGCGGCCTTCAGAAATGCCCCGGTAGCGGTCGTCCAAGCCGTAGAACGTGGTGTTGTACTGGTCGTGGCTGCGGACTGTCTGGAGGATCAGGTGGCCGGCGGGGGCTTCAAGGTACTCCAGCGGGCTCACGGTGAATCGTGCCTTGCCGATGTCCGTGGCGAACGTGCGGGTGTCGCGTGGTGGATTGGGCAGCACAAAGCCGTTCTTGGTCCGGACCCGTGCGTTGAAGTCCTCGAAGCCGGGAATCACCCTGGAGATGTGGTCCCGGATGACGTCGTAGTCCTCGGCCATCTCCCGCCAGTTCACCGCATGGTCATTGCCGAGGACTGCCTGCGCCATGCGTGCGACGATGACGGGTTCGCTGAGCAAGTGCTCCGAGACGGGAGTCAGGCGACCTTGGGTGGTGTGGATGACTGACATGGAGTCTTCCACGGAGAGGATCTGCCGACCGCCGGGGTGTTTGTCGTCCGTGTCCGTTCGGCCCAACGTGGGCAGGATCAGGGAGGTCTTGCCGTGCACCACGTGCGCGCGGTTGGGCTTGGTGGAGATGTGCACCGTCAGCCCGGCCCTCTTGAGCCCTTCCTCCAGCGCGACGGTGTCCGAGCCTGCCGCGGCGAAGTTGCCGCCCATGGAAACGAACACGTCCACCTCGCCCTTCTCCAAGGCGTGTTGGGTTTCCACGGAGTCGTATCCGTGTGCCCGGGGAGTGCTGAATCCAAACTCTTTGTCCAAGGCTGCCAGGAAGCCCTCGGAAGGCTTCTCCCAGATGCCCATGGTGCGGTCGCCCTGCACGTTGGAGTGGCCGCGGACGGGGCAGGCGCCGGCGCCACGCTTGCCGAAGTTTCCCTGCAAGAGCAGCAGATTGATGATTTCCCGCAGGGTATCCACGGAGTGGGGTTGCTGGGTCAGCCCCAGCGCCCAGCAAATGATGGTGCCTTTCGACGCGGCCAGCATACCGGCCACCTTGGTGATTTCGATGCGGCTCAGGCCCGCGGCGCGTTCCGTCTCGACCCAGTCCAGCGCCGAGCGTGCCTCGGCGTACGCCTCGAAACCCTCGGTCTGCGCGTCGATGAAGGCGCGGTCCACCACTGTTCCCGGCTGCCGCTTCTCCTCCTCCAGCAGGAGGTGGCCCAACGCCTGGAACAGGGCAAGGTCGCCACCCACCTTGATCTGCAGGAATTCATCGGCGATGTCCGTGCCACCGCCCACCACGCCGTTGAGCGACTGGGGATCCTTGAAGTTCAGGAGCCCGGCCTCCGGCAACGGATTGACGGCGACAACCTTGCCGCCGTTGTTCTTGCAATCACGCAAGGCGGAGAGCATGCGCGGATGGTTCGTGCCCGGGTTCTGGCCCACAACGAGCACGAGTTGCGCTTCGTGGATGTCTTCCAGTGAGACAGTGCCCTTGCCGATGCCGATGGTCGGGTTGAGGGCGCTCCCGGATGACTCGTGGCACATGTTCGAGCAGTCGGGCAGGTTGTTGGTGCCCAAGCTGCGGGCGAACAACTGGTACATGAAGGCGGTCTCGTTGGCCGTGCGCCCCGAGGTGTAAAAAACGCAGCGGTCAGGCGTGGTTGCATTCACGTGCTCGCCGATCAGGGCGAAAGCATCCGTCCAGCTGATCGGCGAATAGTGTGTGTCGCCGGGGCGGATGACAACGGGCTCGGCAATGCGCCCTTGGCTGCCGAGCCAGTATTCGGTCTTGTCCTCAAGCTCGGCCAGGGAGTGCCGGGCCCAGAACTCCGCATCGACCACGCGCGTGGTGCTCTCCTCGGCGATTGCCTTGGCCCCGTTTTCGCAGAACTCGGCTGGACTGCGTTTGCCGGTGATGGACTCCGGCCAGGCGCAGCCGGGACAATCGAAGCCGTCCCGCTGGTTGACCCGGAGCATTGACTTGACGGTCCGGCCGACGCCCGCTTGGGCCCAACCGCGTTCCAATGCAACGGTGACTGCCTTGACGCCCGCGGCGGAGCGCTTGGGTGGATGGATCTGGAGGTCATCTTCGTTGATGTCCTGCTCGGGAGCATGCCTGTTCATATCCCCATCATTGCAAGGCCTGACTCTCTAATCCACCCGCGTCCATTCGGCGCCGGAACTCTCAGCCCGTCAGGGCGCTCCAGTCGACCGGCCCGGACGACACCTTGCGCGCCGGCTTGGCAGGAGTCTTCTTGGCCTTCTCCTCCGTGGGCTTTGACCGGGGAAGCGGCGGCCCCCACGGCAACGGAAAAGCGGGCACCGCTTCTCCCAGTTGCACGCCGTGCGGTGGCACCACCATGACTCCGTCCGCGCTGGCGAGGCCGCGCATCATCCCGGGCCCCGCATGCTGGGCCGGCGAGGCCAAGCCGTACACGAATCTGAAGGGAAGCAAGCGCGTGCGCCCCGGGTCGGCGTCGAGCATGGCACCGCAAGGAACCTCGCCGACCTCCGGCAGCGCCCTGTGCCCCAGTCCCGCGAGTAGCGGTGCGCCGATCGTGAAGAGGACCATCATGGCCGCGAGCGGATTGCCGGGGAGACCCAGCACAAAGCGACCGTCCGGCAGTTCGGCCAGCACGCCGGGATGTCCCGGACGCATCGCAATTCCATCTATCAGCAAGCGGCCGCCGAGATCCGCAATGGCCCGCCGGAAGTGGTCCGTCCCCGAACGGCCGGTTCCCCCGGTGGTGATGACGACGTCGGCGGGCGGCGTCTCCGGCGACAGCTCGCCTTCCTCAAGGCCCGAGAGCCATTCTTCGTAGGAGTCGCCCACCTTGATTTGCCCGCCGCGGATCCCGCCAAGGAGTTCGACGACGGCGCCAAGCTGGGGACCGAAGGTATCCCTCACCCGGCCGGGGACCGGGACACCCGCGGTCACCACTTCGGAGCCGGTGAGGAGCATTTTCACGAGGGGCTTGCCCAGGACATCCAGTTCATCCCGCCCGGCCAGGGCGGCCAGGGCGAGATGGGCAGGGTTCAAGACGACGCCCGATTTGATCAGCAGCTCCCCCGCCGCAGCTTCTTCTCCGGCATTGCGGATATGTTGGCCGTTGCGCGGTTCGCCCGGTTTCGCGTTCCCGCTGAGCGCGAGCAACGGTAAGCCATCTTCGTCCGTGGTCAGGACCCCGCTCTCGCTCCGCAGCACGGCCTTGGCCCCCGGCGGGATCAGGCCGCCGGTGACGATCGGACTCGCTTGGTGCGGGGTCAGCCGATGGCCGGGTTCCGCGAGGATCCATGGGCCGCTGCCGTTGACCGCCCAGCCATCCATCGCCGAGGACGCGTAGTGCGGCAGGTCCTGCAGGGCGTGGACATCCGCGGCCAAGGTCCTGCCGATGGCGTCCTTCAGCGCGACGGGTGCGGCGGGAATGGGCGTGGCACTATCGAAGGCAAGTTGGCGCGCCTCGGCCCACAAGTGGTCGGCGTGCGGGGCATGCCCGGAGGCTTCCGTCATCCGGCGTCGGTTCCGGGGTTCGTGTAGTCCTTCGCGAGCGTGCGTGCCAGGCCCATGGCGGCATCCATCGACGCGGCTTCAGTCGCTTGTCCCGAACCCGCAGCAAGTCCGGCCGCGAAGCCAGCAATGAAGGTGGTCAAGGGAGCCGCCGGCCGGACCACTGAATGGGCTGCAACGCCTGCCAGGGACAGGATCTCGTTGATATCGATCTCGACGTCTTCCAGCTCATATGCTTGCAGAAGGCTCCTGCACCATTCCTCGAGCGTTTCTTCCTGGCTCTTCACGATCCGCCTCCACTGTCCGGTACAGCTGTTATCACGGCAGGTCGCCGTCCACTCCAAGCGCCGCGGCGTCGTCCCAGGTATCCACGTCATCGGTGGACCCTGCGGGGACAGGCACGGCCAGCAGATCAAGCCTAGCAAGCAGGCGGAACACCGCGGCGTTGGCCAGGCCACCTTGTTCCTCCGCAGCCTGCACTTCCCGTCGTAGCGCGGATACGCGGTAGATCCCGAGCAGCGGCTGCTTCCGACCGTCGGCGGATACGGACATGGCCCCTTCCGCTTCTTCGTGGCCTGCAAGTTCCCGGAGCAGTACCGGAACCGCGGCGGCGGCCAGGGGCATATCGCAGGCCATGACGAGTACCCAGGGCGCGTGCTTCGTGGACAGGCTCTGGCCACCCTTCCCTTCGCCGTCTTGCGCTTCTAGCGCGAGGAGTCCGGCGGCGATCGCGGCTGCCGGCCCGGCGAAGGGCGGGTCCTCCCGCGCGGTCAATGTGCCATCCGGTAAAGTGCCGGGATCCGGCCCGACGACGACCACCCTCCCTGCACCGCGCACGGCCGCCACGGCGCGCTGAAGGAGCGTGGCGCCGTCGTACCTCAACTGGGCTTTGGGCACGCCTCCGAGGCGGGAGGACTTGCCACCCGCCAATATCACCGCATCAAAGTCCACCCGCCCAGATTACCCGGGAAGCAGGCTCGATTCCGGTTCAGGCCGCCGATTCAGGCAGGAGAAAGGGATCCCATGCGGGCGCAGGTTTCTCAAGCTCCTTGATCTGCCAGATAGTCCCGGTGGGCGCCGCCGGCGTGAACCTCAGTTTCCAGCCCATCTCGGCTGGAGTGTGGTCACTCTTGGCGTTGTTGCAGCGAAGACACGCTGCCACCAGGTTTTCCCAGGAATCCGCGCCGCCCCTGGATTTGGGGTGGACGTGGTCAATGGTGTGGGCTGCTTTCCCGCAATAGGCGCAACGGTGACCGTCGCGGCGCAAGACGCCACGGCGTGTAACCGCCGTGATGGTGTTGTACCTCGGCCGGATGTAGCGATTGAGCAGAATCACGGAGGGGCGTCCGAGAATCTCCTGTGGCCCGACGACAGGCTCGTCGCCTTCGGCCACTACGCTCGCTTTTCCGGTGAGCACAAGGACCAGCGCCCGGCGGAAGGTTACTACCGCCAGCGGTTCATATCCAGCATTCAGAACGAGTGTGCGCATGCACGTACCTCTTCACGGCCGCACCCGTCAGGGGCGCGAGGGCCGGCTGCCCTCTGCATGTACGGGCTGTGGATCGACAACCTAAGAGTAAACACCCGGAGGCCGGATCAACGAATCCTTGCGGGAGTTCCAGGACAGTGTCGGTCAAAGTTCACGTGCCGGACACGTAGCCGGAACCTTCCAAGCACCCGGAGGCTACTCCCCGAACCGTGGCCTGGAGACACCTGGAGGAGTGATTTAGCGCATGCTGGTTAAAACAGAACATCCCCGCGGGCGGACCAGCGGGGATGTTCCAGTGAAGCTATGTAGCCGGAGCTATTTAGCCACCAACGCGGATGAAGACCGGGCCGGAGCCGACGTTGACGCTGTAAAGGGCGGTGGTGCCACCGTTCCAGCCGCCGTGGACGGCCATGCCGTTGCCGACGTAAACGGCGATGTGGGCCATGCCCATGCCACCGTTCTGGTAGTAGACCAAGTCTCCCGGCTGCGCTTCAGCAGCGCTGACCGTACGGCCAAGGGAGAGGTAGTCTGCCGGCCAGCCGTGGAAGTTGATCCCAACAGCGGCCAGGGAGTTCGAAGCCAGGGCGGTGCAGTCCTGGGCAACGCCAAGCTGTGCGTAAGCTGCGGCAGCAATTGCTGCGCCCTTGCCGCTGGCAACCTTGGTTGCGGGTGAAACAGCAGCGGTGACAGAAAGCGTCGAGGAGCCGGTAGCGGCACCCGTTGCGGCCGGAGTAGCGTCCTGCGTGGCAACCGGAGCTGCGACAACCGGAGCAGCTTCGGTGGAGACCGCCGGGCGCTCGTACTTGATGGCGACGGAGGAGTCGGCCGAAATGCTTGCTTGGGCGATGGACTGGACTTCCAGGGCGGAGGTCGAAGTGGACTCGCGGGGGACGTTGGTTTCTGCAGCGTTGGCTGCGATACCGCTAGTGAGCACCAGACCGGAAGCAGCTGCGATAACTGCTGCCTGACGGCCTACGCCACCGGCGTTGCTGCCGACAGTCTTAGCGATAACGGCAAGCGAGTTGGTCTTGGTGACCGCGGCACGATGGCGCGCAACAGTAGAGCGTGAAGACACGTTAAGAGGCCTCTCCCTATGCCCGCGAGGTAAGCTGTCGGATTCGGATGGGAGTCATCCGGCCACACTTCTCCCTCTCGGAAGTTGTGCGACTTAACCCCAAGGCCATCGGTGAAGATGACCAAAAGTGGGTCCCCCGCCTCTGCCAGACGATGTTTTGCGAACGGAACCTCGAGCAGTGGCAGAGCTAGGCAATCCACTCGAGTGCATCAACTCTCTAAAAGTTGATGCGTCTTAGACGGTACATGAGTTTTGGCTGAATGTCACATTCAGGTCACGGAGCGTGACAAGCATGCGAGAGGCTTCCATCGGATTGGCTACAGCCAGCCCAGGGGGTCAACGACGTCGCCGTTGACCATGACTTCAAAATGGAGGTGGCAGCCCGTGGAGGCGCCGGTGGTGCCGCTCAATGCGATGACATCGCCACGGCTGACCGTTTGGCCCACCTGGACGTTGAACGAAGACAAATGGTTGTACGTGGTTTCCAGGCCGTTGCCATGGTCCACCACAATGCGGTTGCCGCCGCCATACGGATGCCAGCCGGCGAAAGTGACCTTGCCGGCCGCGGCAGCATGGACGGGGGTGCCGCACTGGGCCACGAAGTCCTGGCCTCGGTGGAACTCACCCAAACCGCCCGTGATGGGATTCACGCGGTAGCCGAAAGGCGAGGCCGTGGTCAGGGTGTCCAACGGCGCCCCCAGGGTGCCCTTGGATGACGACGTCTTGATGGTGCCGACGGACTGCGCACTCAAGAGCTGCTTGAGCTTGCTGTCCGGATCCCCCGTGGTGGAAACCGCAGCACGGCTGAAGTCGATCGTGGCGCTTGCGGCGGCCGGAATCTCAGGCTGGGTGCCTACTGCCGAGGCGGCCTGGTTTGATTCGGCCGTGGCCGTCATGGCGCCGGTTCCCGGCATGGCGACCGTCAGGATGAGGCCCGTCGTGGCAAGGGCCACTCCGGCCTTCTGTCCCGCCCCGCTCGCCGCGGCGAACTCGGCCATCTGCCGAAAAGGACCCTTGCGGCGGCGAAGTTCGCGATGGGGATCGCGGGGCCGCTCGTGCTCGACGGCGCTCGTGCTCCGCAGCTCAGCAGTAGGACCGGACGCGCGCCTGCGGCCCCTGGTGTTCTGCGTGGTCAAGGTTTTCCTCTCTGGCAAGCCTGCGAAGTTAGCTGTCGGATTCGGGCCAGAGAGATCGTGGACCCGGTCCGCGCGAAGGGCGCGAAGCGCAGAGCTACCCGAAGGGCCCCGCACTTTTTGCACTTCCGCTGCGGACTTCACCCCAAGGCCGTCTTTCGACAGCCGATGGTGGTTCCTCCGCTTCTGCCAGTGAATGGACTAATCCACCTGATCCGCTGGCAGAACTCGGCTTCGGATCAGGTAACGCTTTGGTATCGGCGCCAGTAACAAACTATAGGGGATTAAGGCCCCGCGGTAATAATTTCGTTATCTTTGCCGGTCGCCTCGCCGGGCCGGCTAGGCGACCGTGACAAATACGTGCGAGGCAACCTCAGGCGGCAGTTCCAGCGCGCCGTCGATATTGGGCACGCGAACGGAGATGTACTCCCCCACACGTTCCAGGGAAACCCTGGCGCCGGGCCGGATTCCGCCCTCGTCCAGCTGCACGAGAAGTTCCGGTTCCACCTGGATCGGTTCAGCCAGCCGGCTGACAGTGACCCGGTTTTCAGGTGAGTATTCGTTCATCGCGTCAAGTAGGTTGACCACGCCATCCGTAAAGGCGTGGGACGCGACTCCACCCAGCGCTTCGAGTCCGGGAATGGGGTTGCCATAGGGCGATTCCGTCGGGTGGTCCAGCAGCTCGTAGAGCCGCCGTTCCACGCGCTCACTCATGACATGCTCCCAGCGGCAGGCTTCGTCGTGGACGTAGGCCCAGTCCAGTCCGATGACATCTGCCAGGAGCCGTTCGGCGAGCCGGTGCTTGCGCATCACCTCGGTGGCGCGTTTCCGGCCCGTTTCAGTCAGCTCAAGGTGCCGGTCATTGGACACAATCACCAGGCCGTCGCGCTCCATCCGTCCGATCGTCTGGGAAACAGTGGGGCCCGAGTGCCGCAAGCGCTCGGCGATGCGTGCGCGAAGAGCCACGATGTTCTCTTCTTCAAGCTCCAAAATGGTCCGAAGATACATCTCAGTGGTATCGATCAGATCCGTCATCCAGCTCAGCTCCTCGAGCGCAGTATCTTGCGTATTTTCCACCGTACCGCAGCCGCCTCAGTGGTCGAACAGGTGGCCGAACCGCCGGCGGTCCCGGTCCGGGCGCCAGCTCCAAGCTTAGCTTATTTGGAATTACTCCGAATAATTCTCGTGCCCCGTCCAGAGCCAGCCGAACAAATGCTTTCCACGTGGCGGACTATGACACCTTCGGTTCTGCCCCCGCCTGCGGCGTCAGGCAGAATTGGGGAGTCGAAGGGGCAGCTTGCCGCCTGCCACGACCCATCTAGGCCGCTACTTCACCATTGGAGCATCCCGTGAGCGACAACAGCATCACCATCCCTGCCGATTTGCTGCCCAAGGACGGCCGCTTCGGTGCCGGGCCCTCCAAGGTCCGCCCGGAGCAGATCGAGGCACTTTCCGCCGCCTCGACGACGATCCTCGGCACCTCCCACCGCCAGGCACCGGTCAAGAACCTGGTGGGCTCGGTCCGCGAGGGACTTAGCCAGTTCTTCCGTGCACCCGAGGGCTACGAGGTGATTCTCGGCGTCGGAGGCTCCACCGCGTTCTGGGATGTCGCCAGCTTCGGCCTGGTCGAGAAGAAGGCCCAGCACCTCTCCTTCGGTGAGTTCGGTTCCAAGTTCGCTTCGGCGACCAACAAGGCACCGTTCCTGGAAGCTTCGTCCATCATCAAGTCCGAGCCTGGCACCCGGCCGGTTTCCCAGGCCGAAGCAGGCGTGGACGTGTACGCGTGGCCACAGAACGAAACCTCGACGGGTGTGGCCGCTCCGGTCAAGCGTGTCCAAGGCAGCGACGACGGGGCTCTGGTCCTGGTTGACGCGACGTCCGCAGCCGGCGGCCTGGACGTTGATGTTGCCGAGGCTGACGTCTACTACTTCGCGCCGCAAAAGAACTTTGCCTCCGACGGCGGCCTGTGGCTCGGCCTCTTCTCCCCCGCAGCCCTGGAGCGCGCCGCCCGCATCAAGGCAAGCGGCCGCTGGATCCCGGATTTCCTCGACCTGCAGACGGCTATCGACAACTCGAAGCTCAACCAGACCTACAACACGCCGTCCCTGTCCACCTTGGTGACATTGGATGCGCAGGTCCAGTGGCTCAACAAGAACGGTGGCCTGGACTTCGCTTCCGGACGCACAGCGGATTCCGCAAGCCGCATCTACAACTGGGCCGAGGCTTCCGAGTACGCCACCCCGTTCGTCGCGAAGGCCGAGGACCGCTCCAATGTCATCGCCACGATCGATTTCGATGATTCGATCGATGCCGCGGCCATCGCCAAGGTGCTGCGCGCCAACGGGATCGTGGACACGGAACCGTACCGCAAGCTGGGCCGCAACCAGCTGCGCATCGCTACCTTCGTTGCCATCGAGCCGGACGACGTCTCTGCATTGCTCGCCAGCATCGACTACGTGGTGGGCGAACTGAAGAAGTAAGGGACTGCGGCGTTCCCGCGGTCAGGACTCGTCGGCGTCGCCCGGGTGGGGATCCCGGGCGGCGCTAGCCCTTTTAATAGAACCACCCGCGCCCTGGGACTCAATGCGGAAGAACCGCATCCCGCGGGCGCTGCTATCGAAACGGAGCCGCAGCTGGCGCGCGCGGATGATCCACACGATGCCGACGACGGCGGTGCTGGCGCCCGCGGCGGCGGCCACGCCCACAGCCCATCGGGGTCCGGCCACGTTGGACACCCATCCGACGAACGGTGCACCGATGGGCGTCCCACCCATGAAGATGGCCATGTAGAGTGCCATGACCCTGCCGCGCATGACAGGTTCCGTGGTGGACTGCACGTAGCCGTTGGCGCTCGTGATCATGGTCAGGGCAAACAGTCCGCAGGGAATCAGCGCCAAGGCGAACATGGTGTAATTCGGCGCCAGGGCAGCCAGTCCGCTCGCAAGGCCGAACCCGGCCGCCGCCGCGAAGATGAGCCGCATCCGTGGCCGCCCGCGCCGGGCGGCCAGCAATGCTCCTGCGACGGAGCCGATCGCCATGACCGAGTTGAGCAGCCCGAATGCCCCCGCGTCCATGCCGAACTCCGTGCCGACCATGGCCGCGATGAAGAGGACGAAGTTCAGGCCGAACGTGCCCATGATGAAGATCGCGACGAGGACGACCACAATGTCCGGGCGATTGCGGACATAGCGAAGCCCTTCACGGATGCGGCCCTTGCCCGCGGCGGCCCGGGGCTGCACGCGCAAGGAGGAAAGGGGGATGGCCCTGATCGCGCCAAGCATTGCGAGGAAGGTCAGGGTATTGATCATGAATACCCAGCCCGGCCCCACAGCCACCGTCAGCACGCCGGCCACGGCGGGACCGATCATGCGGGCAACGTTGAAGGATGCGCTGTTCAAGGCAACCGCGTTGGAAAGATAGTCCTCCTTGACCAGCTCCGAAACGAACGTCTGGCGAACCGGGGCGTCGAGTGCCGAGACGACACCAAGCAAGAGCGCGAACACATAGACATGCCACAGCTGCGCTGCCCCGCTCAGGACCAGGAGTCCCAAGCCAGTGCTCAGGACCGCCATGGCCGATTGGGTCATGACCAGGAGGCTGCGCCGGCTGTAGCGGTCGGCAAGCAGTCCGGCCCAGGGGGCCAGGAAAAGCTGCGGGCCCAATTGGAGGGCCAAGGTCACGCCCATCGCGCCGGCATCGTGGTTGCTCAGATGGGCGAAGACCAGCCAGTCCTGGGCCGTCCGCTGCATCCAGGTGCCGACGTTGGAAATGAGGGCACCAATGAACCAAATGCGGTAGTTAAGGACACCCAGCGATTTGAAGGTGGACATCAGTTTCCACCTTCACGAAATTCACTCGCCGGGTCCGCCAAGGGCTAGTCAGCCTCGATGTCGTCGGCGTCGTCGCTCTCTTGTTCGTCACCGGAGTGGCCGCCGTCGTCGTCCGCGTCAACGGGGACGCCGGCCTCCTCCGCCAATTCTTCGGCCGCGGTGGCCTCGTCCTCCGGACGGACGCGCTTTGCCCAAGGCACCCATTCAGGAGCGAGGATGGAGTCCTCCGACGGCAGCAGGCCAAGCTCGCTGACCGTGACCACTTTGGAGCGGGAGTTGCGGGTCACGACGGCGTACCACTGCCAACCGCCGTAGCCGGCCAGCCGCGATTCGAACAGGTGCGTGACGACGCGTTCGCCTTCGGAGCGCGCGGCAATATGCGGTCCGATCTCGCCCGGTCTGGCAATGGTCTCCACCGCATTGCGGGCGACGTCGACGGCGGCGGCCAGGAAAGCGTCCGGCTTGCCGACGCGCCACACAGGAATGCCGGTGCGGGGTTTCGCCGTTGCCGGCTTCCGCTCAGCACCGGGACCAGCCGTTCCAGCCGTTCCAGCTGTTACAGCAGCGGCATCAATTCCGGCCACTTCAGGACTGGCTTCAGCGGATTCCGATGTCATGGCAGGTTTAGGCTTCCAGCTCGTCGGCAACCTTGCGCAGGGCTGCGGCGATGGCCTTGCCCTTGGCGCCTTCAGGGTACTTGCCGGCGGACAACGTCCCAGAGAGGTTGTCCAGGACAGAGACGAGGTCCTGGACTACCGGAGCGAGCTCGCGGGCGTTCATGCGCTTGGCTTTGGCGATGGATGGCAACTTGTCCAGCACGCGGAGGCCAAGCGCCTGGGCGCCCCGGCGACCGTCGGCGACGCCGAACTCAACCCGGGTGCCGGCCTTGAGATCCGCTACGCCATCGGGCAGTGCGGATTTGGGCAGAAATACTTCCTGGCCGTCCTCTGCTGCGAGGAATCCGAAGCCTTTTTCCTTGTCATACCACTTGACCTTGCCGGTGGGCACGTAATCAACCTTCTTCGTTCTTACTTGCGAGACACAGCCGGCGCGCCACCGCATCCGCAGGATACTGCGGGAATAGGGGTAACTGCCAGGACCGTGTTGGTCTATTGCTTCAAGGTTATCCTGCCCGGCCGCGGATTCGCGCTTTGAGACCCCGCAGGCAGGTCCCGCCGCCTTTTGCCCGCAACCGGACCTGCACCCGGGTCTGGAACAGGGGATGCGGCCCGGGACTGTTAGCGTTGCTTCCATGATTCCCCACGACTTCCGCCGCCCGCTCACGATCGTTGCCGCCGTCGTCGCAGTGCTTTCCCTGGCGGCCGTAGCCGCCGTCATGGCCGTCGCTTTCGCCAACGGCGTGGCACCGGTCTGGGTCACGTCCACCGCTCTCTACGGGCTGCCGCTCGCTTTCATTTTGATGGCCGCGTTGGTGGTTGACTCTGTCTGGGCACGGCGTCGTCAATGAGCAGCCGGAAAGCCCGACGGCAGACCCGGCTGGCTGTAACGTTGAACTGATGTCCCTTATTCGCGCGCTCAGCAAGGAACTGGAAGCGCGCAGCGATGATTCGCTGCGGGCCCTGTTTGCCGCGCGGCCGGACCTCATCTCCCCCGTGGTCCCGGACTTCGCCGCACTCGCGGCGCGGGCAAGTGCCCGGGTCAGCGTGCAGCGCGCCCTGGAACGGCTCAACAAACCGGAGATGCAGGTAGTGGAGACACTCCACCTGTGCACCAACACCGACACCGGCCACAGCGTCTCCGCGGCGGGGCTGAAGAAGTGCATCAACGGCGCGACCCTTGCCGCGCTCGAGCCGATCCTGAACAAGCTCCAGGAACTGGCCCTCATCCACCGCGCCGATCCGCCGCCCACGGTGCACAATCCAGGCCGGCAGCGTTTCTACTTGCCGGTGGGCAGCCTCAAGGACGTCATCGGCATCTACCCTGCCGGTTTGGGGCGTAGCTACACCGAGTTGGTGCGGCTGCAACCGGCCTTCGCCCAGCGCGTGGTGCATCTCGTTGCCGAACTCCACCAGAGCGGCGCCAATATCCTGGCCGCCACGACGCCCATGGACGCGGCGTTGGCGCTGCAACGTTGGACATCGACGCCGGAGAACCTTCAGCACATCCTGTCCGAGGCACCCGTACGGACGCGCCCCCTTTTGAACAAGTTCGGCAACTGGGCCATGGGCGCCGTTCCCCAAGCCCAGCGCAAGGCCTCCGTGCTCCATGAAGGCCGCGACGTCGGTCCCGTGGACTGGCTCTTGGCCCGCGGTTTGCTTGTCCCCCTGGATGCCGGCCACGTTGAACTCCCGCACAGCGTCGGTCTGTCCCTGCGCGGCGGCGCGATCGTGGACCACTTCACGTTGAAGCCTCCCGTGCCGGAGCTGGGCCAAACGAGTGCTGCCTTACGCCGGAATGCCGCCATGGGTGCCATCGCCGAAGCGCTCCGGCTGGTGGGTGAACTCCTGTACGCGGTCCGCGAGCAGCCGGTGGTTACCCTGCGCAGCGGAGGGGTCGGTGTGCGTGAACTCAAACGCCTGGCCGACAGCCTCCGCCTGGGGTTGTCCGAGACCGCCCTGGTCCTTGAGCTCAGTGCCTTGTCCGGATTGCTGCGCCTCGATGTGGACAGTTCCACCTGGGTGCAGCCGCCATCGGTGGAATGGCTCACTCTCCCCCGCCAGGAACAGTGGCTCTGGCTGGTCAACGCCTGGCTCGCCAGCGAGCGTGCTCCTTCCCTCGTGGGACAAACCCTCTCCGGACCTGCCACCACGGCACCGCGATCCGGCTCTCCGGCAAGTTCCATCAATGCCTTGTCCGCCGAGGCCCAGCGCCCTGATGCCCCGCTGGTCCGCAAACGGATCCTGGAAATCCTCGAAGAGCTCACCCTCGAAGTGGAAGCACCGGACGGCAAGGCGCCGGTGCTCAACACCGAAGCCGTCATGGAACGCGCGGAATGGGCCCAGCCCCGCATGTCACGGCGGTTCAGCTCCCTTGTCCGCGGCATCCTGCACGAAGCCGAACTCTTGGGGCTCATGGGCTCCGGCGCCCTGACCCAGCTTGGTTCGGCGATCGCCACCGAACAGCCCGAGCTGGCGCTCAGCATCCTCGGCGAACACTTGCCCGCCGCGGTCAACCATGTCCTGCTCCAAGCAGACCTGACCGCCGTCGCCCCGGGCTACCTGGCACCTGAACTGAGCGAAAAACTGCTCTTGATCGCCGACGCCGAAGGCCAGGGACCGGCCACGATCTTCCGCTTCTCCGGAGATTCGATCCGGCGTGCGTTGGACGCGGGCCAGGACGCGGAAACCATCCTCGCGTTCCTCCGCACCCACTCCGCCACTGACGTTCCCCAGCCGCTCCGGTACTTGATCAAGGACATCGCCTCGAGGCACGGCCGGCTGCGCGTCGCCAGCAGCCCCAGTTTCATCCAAAGCGACGACGAAGCCGCCATCGCCGAGCTCGTTCGGGAGCCGGGAGCCGCAAGCCTGGGGCTGGTCCGGATCGCCCCCACAGTACTGACCTCCGCAACGAGCCCCCGGGAGACCGCGAGGGTGCTGCGCGAGCTGGGACTCTCGCCTGCCGTCCAGGAGGCGGAGACCGCCGTCGTGCGCTATAAGAGGACGACGGCGGTGGCCGGGGGCGTCCGCCCCGTCTACACGGCGCCCCGCATCGCACCGCCGGACGACGACGTCGACGCCCAGCTCGCGGTGCTGAGGCACCATCGCGCGGTCCACGGCGAAGTGACCGGCGAAGCAGCAACGCAACTGGGACTCGAAACCCTGCAGAGGGCCATCCGGCTGAAGCAAGCGGTCACCATGAACGTGGTGGACGGCTTGGGGAATTCCAATACCGAAACCGTTGTTCCGGTTTCAGTGTCGGGAGGGCGCGTCAGGGTGTTCGACGCCGCCAGGGATACCGAAAGAGTCTTGTCCATCCATCGCATCATCGATGTGGAGCCCGCGGGCGATCCGCGCAAGTGAGGAAGCAATAGTGAGCGACGGTCCCCTGATCGTACAGAGCGACAAAACCATCCTGCTGGAAGTCGACCACGAGCTTGCTACCGAGGCACGGCATGCGATTGCGGCGTTCGCCGAGCTGGAACGCGCCCCTGAACACATCCACAGCTACCGGCTCACCCCATTGGGCCTCTGGAATGCGCGGGCAGCAGGACTGGACGCCGAAAAAGTCCTCGACACGCTCCTGCGCTACTCCCGTTTCCCGGTGCCGCACTCATTGCTGATCGACATTGAAGAGACGATGTCCCGCTACGGCCGCTTGCGCCTCGAAAAGGACCCGCAGCACGGATTGGTCATGCGTACCACCGACTACCCCGTACTTGAGGAAGTCATCCGGGCCAAGAAAATCGCCCCCTTGCTGGGACCGAGGATCGACGGCGAAACCGTGGTGGTGCACTCCTCCCAGCGGGGACAGCTCAAGCAATTGTTGCTCAAGCTTGGCTGGCCGGCCGAGGACCTCGCCGGCTACGTGGACGGCACTCCACACCTGATCGCCCTGAACGAGGACGGCTGGCACTTGCGGCCATACCAGAAGCTTGCGACGGAGAATTTCTGGGCGGGCGGCAGCGGCGTCGTCGTGCTGCCCTGTGGTGCGGGCAAGACCTTGGTGGGGGCTGCAGCCATGGCTACGAGCTCCACCACCACGCTGATCCTGGTCACCAATACTGTCGCGGCCCGGCAATGGAAGGACGAGCTCCTCAAGCGGACGTCGCTGACGGAGCAGGAGATCGGCGAGTATTCGGGCGCGGTCAAGGAAGTACGGCCCGTTACGATCGCCACCTACCAGGTCCTGACCACGAAACGCGGAGGCCTTTACCCGCACCTGGAACTCGTGGACGGGCACGACTGGGGACTCATCATCTACGACGAGGTCCATCTCCTGCCGGCTCCGATCTTCCGGATGACCGCGGACCTGCAGGCCCGGCGGCGTCTGGGACTCACTGCGACGCTTGTGCGTGAGGATGGTCGCGAGGGTGAGGTCTTCAGTTTGATCGGCCCCAAGCGCTACGACGCACCGTGGAAAGACATCGAAGCCCAGGGCTACATTGCACCCGCGGACTGCGTGGAGGTCCGGGTGGACCTGCCCCGGGACGAGCGCGTCGCCTACGCGATGGCGGAGGATGCTGACAAGTACCGGCTCTGCGCGACGTCGGAGACCAAGACCCACTTGGTGGAGCAGCTCGTGGCCCTGCACCAAGGCGAGCAGCTGCTGGTGATCGGCCAGTACATCGACCAGTTGGATGAGATCGGCGAGCGTTTGGACGCTCCCGTGATCAAGGGCGATACCACTGTGAAGGTGCGGCAGAAGCTGTTCGATGCCTTCCGCGCCGGTGACATCAAGACCCTCGTGGTGTCCAAAGTGGCCAACTTCTCGATCGACCTGCCCGAGGCCTCCGTGGCGATCCAGGTATCTGGATCTTTCGGTTCCCGCCAGGAAGAGGCTCAACGATTGGGGCGCTTGCTTCGCCCCAAGCAGGACGGCCGTGCTGCACGCTTCTACTCCTTGGTGGCCCGGGACACCCTCGACCAGGACTTTGCCGCCAAAAGGCAGCGCTTCCTTGCCGAACAGGGCTACGCTTACCGGATCATGGACGCCAAGGACGTGCCCGCCGGGTAGGGGCTAGGCAACGTAGGGCTAGTCAATTTAACAGCTAGGCAACCAGCTGTTGCGCGCGCTCCTGTTGCTGCGCTGCTTGCAGCACGACGACGTCGACGACAGCCCAGGAGTCCTCGTCCTTGAGCTGCGCACCGGCGAAGCGTTCGGCGGCAAGGCGGTCGCTGAACTCCTCGTGCTCGATGCGTCCAGAGAGCATATCCAGGTAGCTGACATGGAATTCGACGTTCTGAATTTCAACGCGTGATTCTTGTTTGTTTTCCATGGCTCAAGTGTGAATCGGGGCTCCGACAATTTAGGACTGGGCCCGCGGCGTGTTGGCTTTTGGCCGTTTTTCGGGCCGGGCGCAGCACTGTCAGGCCGGCGCAGCACTGTCAGGCCTGCGCAGCACTTCCGCGGCCGTGCTCCGGACCGCCTCAGTCACGGCGTCCAGGATCCGCGACGATGTCCGCCACCGTTGCCAGTACAAGGGAACGTCCAACGGCCGCTCGGGCGCGAGTTCCACCAAATATCCGTCGGCTATGTCCCGGCCGCATTGCGGTTCAGGCAGCAATCCCCACCCAAGCCCCAAGCGGATGGCCTCGGCAAACTCCTGGCTGGACGGAACATAGTGCCGCGGCCCTGCCGGTTCCATCCCACGCCCCGCACCGCCCAGGAGTTCCAGGAAACGGTGCTGGTACTCATCCTTGCGGTCGAAGTCCACGGCCGGAGCCGCACGCAGCGAGGCGACATCGACGCCGTCGGGAAGCCACCGCGCCCTGAATTCCGGAGTGGTGACGGCGCGGTATCGCATGCTCCCCAGCGGCTCCACCCGGCAGCCCTGCACCGGCTCGGGAGTCGCGGTCACGGCGGCCATCACCGTTCCGGCGCGCAGCATGGACGTTGAATACTGCTCGTCGTCCCGGTGAAGATCAAAGACGGCGTTCAGCTCCGCCGGGACCCTGGTAAGGGCCTTGAGGAACCAGACGGACAAGGAATCCGCGTTGACCACGATCGGAACCGAGACCATCGGCGATTCGCCCGGCAGGCCCAGTTCCAGTTCGGCGTCGGCCTCGAGCTGGGCGAGCTGCCGTGCCAGCCTCAGCACCACGTGTCCCGACTCCGTGGCCTGGACCGGATTGCTGCGCTGCAGCAATACCCTGCCGGATGCTTGTTCAAGCGCCTTGAGGCGCTGGGAGACCGCCGACGGCGTGATGTTCAGTGATCGGGCAGCGGCGTCGAGCGTGCCTTCCGTGAGCACGGCGGCGAAGGTGTGCAACTGTTCGGAAGAGAATCTAGCCATAAGACAATCTTACGATGCCTAAGAATATTTAGCTGGACTAATGCCGAAGGCGGAGCCTAGCCTCGAAGTATGAACTCCCCCGACGTCTTCCACGCTGCCGGCATGGGCCTCGGCACAGGCCTGGCCCTCATTGTTGCCATCGGCGCCCAAAATGCTTTCGTCCTCCGGCAAGGAATCCGCGGCGAACATATCGGAGCAATCGTTGCCGTATGCGCCATCTCGGACGCCGTGCTCATCGCGGCAGGCGTACTCGGCACAGGCGCCCTGCTCACCGCGGCGCCTGCCGCCGTCGTCGTTCTCCGCTATGTCGGTGCGGCATTCCTGGTCACGTACGGCGTGATGGCGGCACGGCGGATCCTCAAACCGCAAGCGCTCATGTCCGCTGAGCCTGGGCCTTCGGGCGCCGGCCGAAGCGGACTGGCCGCAGCGCTGGCAACCGTCATGGCACTGACGTGGCTCAACCCCCATGTCTACCTGGACACCGTGTTGCTCCTGGGATCCGTGGCGAACGCGCAAGGGCCCGGGCTGCAGTGGTGGTTCGGCGGCGGAGCCATGCTGGGCAGCATTCTATGGTTCTGTTCACTCGGGTTCGGCGCGAAACTGCTGCGTGGCTTCTTTGCGCGCCCGGCGTCCTGGCGGGTCCTCGACGGCGGGATTGCCGTCACCATGGTGGGACTCGGCGTCGGGCTGGCTCTCGGCAGTTAGCCCGGGCCTACAACCACGACACCCCGATAATTCTCACACCAAGCATCCAGTCAACTCCCAGAAACTGGGAGCATCATGAATGGTATGAAAAAGAACGGCCCCGAAGCCAAGCTCCTCGTCGTCGACGACGAACCCAACATCCGTGAGCTGCTCTCCACCTCGCTGCGTTTTGCTGGCTTTGAGGTCGTTGCGGCGTCGAACGGCCGCGAAGCGCTCGCTGCCGCCGATCTTCACGCCCCGGACCTCGCGGTCCTGGACGTCATGCTCCCCGATATGGATGGGTTCACTGTCACCCGCCGCCTTCGCGCAGCCGGAAAGCACTTCCCTGTCCTGTTCCTGACTGCCAAGGACGACACGGAAGACAAGGTCACCGGCCTGACCGTGGGCGGCGACGACTACGTCACCAAGCCCTTCAGCCTGGATGAAGTGGTGGCCCGGATCCGCGCCGTGCTGCGCCGCACGCAGCCGATGGAAGACGACGACGCCGTCATCCGCGTGGATGATCTTGAGCTCGACGACGACGCGCACGAGGTCCGCCGCGGCGGCACCATCATCGAGCTGTCACCCACCGAGTTCAAGCTGCTGCGCTACCTCATGCTGAACCCCAACCGGGTGCTTTCCAAGGCGCAGATCCTGGACCACGTTTGGGAATACGACTTCAACGGCGACGCCTCGATCGTGGAGTCCTACATTTCCTACCTCCGGCGCAAAGTGGATATTGACCCGGATGCCACTGCCTTGATCCAGACCAAGCGTGGCGTCGGTTACGTACTGCGGACGGCCGAGAAGCGCTGACCTTGTTCAACCGTTGGAAGTCGGCCTCCCTCAGGTCGCAGCTGGTCGCCATCATCATGGGGCTGCTGCTCCTTGCCCTGGCCGCCACGGGCGCCGGGACGCTGACGCTCGTCAAGAGCTACCTCCAGGGGCAAGTGGATGACAAGCTCAAGGCTGCTGTCCAGACCGCCCAGCAGCAGCAATCGTTTGCCAACCTGTCTGAGGCGAGCCCCGCCGTGCCGACGGACTATTCCTTGACGCTTTACGTCCAGGGACAGCAGCCCTATCCGTTCGGCGGCAGCAAGACCGATCGGCCCAGCATAGCCAGCATCAGCCCGGTTGAAGCCAAGGACCGCAACTACGCGCCCTTCCAAGTGGGTGGCACTGCCGGCGGCAATTGGCGTGTGGTGGCAGTCAACGTCGTGGACAACCGGACCGGGCAAAACGCGGTGGTGATTGTAGGGCTGCCCCTCTCCCCCGTGGACAGAGTCATGGAACACGCCACCCTCGTGGTGGTCGGCGTCGGACTCTTGACCCTGGTGCTCGCGTTCTTCATCGCCACGTGGACTGTTGCACGTTCCTTCCGCCCCCTCGCGCGCGTCGAAAAGACGGCGGCCGCTATCGCTGCTGGTGATCTCTCGCGCCGTGTGGAGGTCGAAAACCCGGTCACCGAGGTCGGTCGCCTGGGTGCTTCCCTCAACGCGATGCTCGCCCACATCGAGTCGTCCTTTGCTGCGCGTGCAGCCTCCGAGGCCAGGATGCGGCGATTCGCCGCCGACGCCTCCCACGAGCTGCGCACCCCCTTGGTCACCATCCGCGGTTTCTCCGAGCTTTACCGCCACGGCGCCCTAGCCACGCCGGAAGACGTGGGCACCGCCATGGGCAGGATCGAGAGCGAGGCGAAGCGGATGGGATCCATGGTGGAAGACCTGCTGTTGCTTGCCCGCCTCGATGAACAACGGCCGTTGCAGCTCAAGCCGGTGGATCTGCACCTGCTGGCGAACGACGCCGTGGTGGACTCACTCGCAACGTCCGGCGAGCGGAAGATTTCGCTCACGGGGCTCGACGGCGGAGCGGCGGCGCCTGCCCCGGTCCAGGGTGACGAGGCCAAGCTTCGTCAGGTGCTCGGAAACCTGGTGGGCAACGCCCTGAGGTACACGCCCGAAGGAACACCGATCGAGCTCGCCGTCGGGGTGCGGAACACCCCCGCCGGTCCGTTGTCCGTTCTCGAGGTGCGGGACCACGGCAGCGGCATTCCGGCCGAGGAACTGCCCCGGATCTTCGAGCGCTTCTATAGGGCGGACACTTCGCGCACGCGGGAGACTGGCGGCAGCGGGCTCGGCCTCGCGATTGTCGCGGCAATTGTGGGGTCCCACGGCGGTACCGTCAGGGTCGAAGAGACCGACGGCGGCGGGGCCACCCTGGTCGTCAGCCTCCCCTTCCAGGACGACATGTCCGAGGTGCCTGAAGATGCGGGTATTGCCGAGGCGGAGATCTCCGACTAGCAGTTTCTGCGCTGGCGGCTTGATGTAGCGAGTTGTCCACATACGGAGATTCGACTCTGCCTGGGCCAGGTGACGGCTTCTAGGCTCGTTGTGTGGACCACAAGCCAGCCGCACCTGCGGACCCTCTCTAGTTGAAAGGCCACGCCCTATGAGCGTTATCTCCGTCGATACCGAATTGCTCCAGCTGAAGTCCGCCAACGTCAAAGCCACCGTGGATCGCATCAGCGCCGACGTCCAAGCGATGAAACGTGGCCTGGACGAACTTCAAGCCACGTGGAAGGGATCAGCGGCCAACAATTTCCAGGCCCTCGTCTCCGAGTGGACGTTGACCCAGAACAAGGTGGAGGCCTCGCTGGCATCCATCAACCTGGCACTGTCCTCCGCCGCGGCAAGCTACCTCCAGACCGAGCAAGGCAACACCCAGCGGTTCAGTTACTAGGAACTGAGGCTGGGAGATCCCGGCGGGCGGCTCATCTGCCCTCCCGCCGGGATCCAGTTGCGTGCCGCTATTACTTCTCCGGCGTCGACTGGTGGAAGCGCAACCGCCAGCGGCCGTCGTCCAGCAACCAGATCGAACTCCGCAATGCCGAGCCGGTTCGCCCATAACTTCTGTAGCTGAGCAGCATGGTGTTGCTGGAGAGGCGATCTGCGGAAATTATCTCTACCTCCGCGGTTTCGCCTGGATTGCCCTCCAACGCCATCATGAGTTCGTCGCGGGACCAGACACGTCCGGAGCTGCCAATCTCAGTGAAGTCCGGGTGGAGCAGGATCCCGGTACGCCCAAGGTCTCCCCTGACGTCGGGCCTCAGGAGCTCCCTCTCAAGAAGAATGACCGTTTCCTCGTCCGAACGCCCGCCGGGCCGGCCAAGGACCGTTTCTTCGTCGTCACCGGCGAACAAAGTGGGTTCTATGAACGTCTCCTGCTCCGTGAACGCCGCCGGTCCGTTCGGCAGGGACGACCCGCTCAAGAGGTCCTGACCGCCGAACAACGTGAGGTCTTCATCCAGGGCATCGGCATCGTCGTGTCCATCGTCGAAAAGCGAGGGCGCCTCCACAGGCGCTGTGCGGGCTGACGGCGTGCTGACTGATGACGTGCGGACGGATGGAGTTCGGGGCAAGGTCCGTGCAGCTTCAGCAGCTCCCGGATAGCCCGGCCCGCCAGGAGCGGCTGTTCCTTGCTGGAACGCCGTGGCGACCGCACGGGCGCGATCGTCGGCAGCCTCGTTGAGCTCGTGGCCGGCGTGGCCCTTGACCCACTCGAATGTGTACTTGCGGCCGATAATGGCTTGGTCGATGTCCTTGAGGAGATCGACGTTCAAGACGGGCTTTCCGTCCGCTTTGCGCCAACCCTTGCGCTTCCATCCCGGCATCCACTTGGTGATGCAATTGATGACGTACTGGCTGTCGCAGAGAATCTTCAGCTCTTCATCGGGAACATGTGCCGTGGACCGGAAGAGGTCAAGCACCGCCATGAGCTCGCCCTGGTTGTTGGTTCCGTGCGGCCACCCGCCGGCCCTCCAGCAAGAGTCGTTCACGTACCAGGCCCAACCGGCAGGCCCGGGATTGCCGAGGGCAGAACCATCGGCGGCAGCAATAATCGTCATGGCTTCCATCCTGCCAGACCGCCCCGACACTCCCGGACCGCGCGGCCCTGAGCGAGCGTCGGGCCAAAACCCGATAAAGGTGAGCGAGCGTCGGGCCAAAACCCGATAAAGGTGAGCGAGCGTCGGGCCAAAACCCGACAAAGGTGAGCGAGCGTCATTAAACGGCGACGACGGCCCCCACCTGAAGTGGGGACCGTCGTCGTGCGTGTGGCTAGTGAGCCGGCGCGGAAGGCTTAGAAGCCGCCCATGCCGCCCATGTCGTCGCCGCCACCCATAGACGGAGCGTTCTTCTCCGGCTTGTCGGCAACAACGGCCTCGGTGGTCAGGAACAGACCAGCGATGGAGGCAGCGTTCTGGAGAGCCGAGCGGGTGACCTTTACCGGGTCGTTGACGCCAGCGGCCAGCAGGTCCTCGTAAACGCCGGTTGCAGCGTTCAGGCCGTGGCCCGACGGCAGGCCGCGGACCTTGTCGATGACAACGCCCGGCTCGAGGCCAGCGTTGTAAGCGATCTGCTTGAGCGGAGCGTCGATGGCAACGCGGACGATGTTGGCGCCCGTTGCTTCGTCGCCTTCGAGCTGAAGGTTGGCGAATGCCTTGGCGCCAGCCTGGATGAGGGCAACGCCACCACCGGCGACAATGCCTTCTTCAACGGCAGCCTTCGCGTTGCGGACAGCGTCCTCAATGCGGTGCTTGCGCTCCTTGAGCTCAACTTCGGTTGCGGCACCGGCCTTGATGACTGCAACGCCGCCGGCCAGCTTGGCCAGGCGCTCCTGCAGCTTCTCGCGGTCGTAGTCGGAGTCGGAGTTCTCGATCTCAGCACGGATCTGTGCCACACGGCCGGCGATGGCATCGGCGTCGCCGGCACCTTCGACGATGGTGGTCTCGTCCTTGGTGACAACAACCTTGCGGGCGTTGCCGAGCAGTTCGAGGGTTGCGTTCTCGAGGCTGAGGCCGACCTCCGAAGAGATGACCTGGCCACCGGTGAGGATCGCGATGTCGGCGAGCTGTGCCTTGCGGCGGTCACCGAAGCCCGGAGCCTTGACGGCAACGGACTTGAAGGTACCACGGATCTTGTTGACGATCAGGGTGGCCAGGGCCTCGCCCTCGATGTCTTCGGCGATGATCAGCAGCGGCTTGTTGGACTGCATGACCTTCTCCAGGACCGCAACGAGTTCCTTCACGTTGGAGATCTTAGAGTTGACGATCAGGATGTACGGGTCTTCGAGGACCGTTTCCTGGCGCTCTGCGTCGGTGACGAAGTAAGCGGAGATGTAACCCTTGTCGAAGCGCATGCCTTCGGTGAGCTCAAGCTCCAGGCCGAAGGTGTTGGACTCCTCGACCGTGATGACGCCTTCCTTGCCAACCTTGTCCAGGGCTTCAGCAATGAGGTTACCGATTTCGGAGTCGCCGGCGGAGATGGAAGCCGTGGCTGCGATCTCTTCCTTGGTCTCGATTTCCTTGGCGGAGGCGAGCAACTCGCGGATGACGGCTTCAACAGCCTTCTCGATGCCGCGCTTGAGGGACAGCGGGTCGGCGCCGGCAGCTACGTTGCGCAGGCCTTCCTTGACCAGTGCCTGGGCCAGAACGGTGGCCGTGGTGGTGCCGTCGCCAGCGACGTCATCCGTCTTCTTGGCAACTTCCTTGACCAGCTCGGCGCCGATCTTCTCGAACGGGTCGTCCAGTTCGATCTCCTTGGCGATGGAAACACCATCGTTGGTGATCGTGGGGGCGCCCCACTTCTTTTCGAGGACGACGTTGCGTCCACGCGGGCCGAGGGTGACCTTGACGGCGTCGGCGAGGATGTTAAGACCCCGCTCGAGACCGCGGCGTGCCTCTTCATCAAATGCAATGATCTTGGCCATAACGGCGGTAGTCCTTTCGGGACAGTCGTTAAGAAGGTGCCTTCACTGCGGTGCCCGCGACGGACGATCCTTCACATTCGGCCTCTGTACGCCGCGTGCTCCGGACCTCACCCCAGCAAGGTTTTCTTTGTTCCCCCAGGCACCGCCACTATTCCATACGGCCGGAGTCGCGAAGAATTAGCAGTCAGCGCTTGAGAGTGCTAATCAATAATTAGCACTCACCCGAGGAGAGTGCAAGCAGGAAGAGCCGGAAACTGCTCGCCACGCCAAGGGAATTCGCTACGGGCACAAGCCCGTCACGGGGTCCGCGAGGCCGTCTCCTTGCCGCTCACCCGCGCAGTGTTGTCAGCTCCGTAGGTGAAGACCATGTAATTGGACGAGGTAACGTCGCCGTTGGCGTCGAACCCGATAGTGCCGGACTCGCCGTCGTAATCCGGGAGCCTGGCCCCCTTCAGCACCACGAGGCAGTCCTTGTATGACGCACAGGACGTGCGTTCTTTCGTCGCCGCATCGCCCGACGCCGGGCGCGTCCCGCCGGACACTGTGGTGAGCCACGCCGCGATCGAGCAACCGGCGTCGTCGCCCGCCGCTGCGGCCGCAAGCGACGCGAGGTTGACGGCGTCGTACGTCTCGGCAGCGTAGGTCGTGTCCTTGAGTTTAGGGTCGATGCCAATCAGATCGGACTGGAACTCCGCACTCGGGAAGACACCTGGAAGAATTCCCCGCGCGCCGTCGAGCCCACCGGCACCGAGCGCTGTTCCGTATTGGCGGATGGCACCGTCACTCAGGATCAGGCTCTTGCCGCTCAGCCCCGCGTTCAGTAGCTCGGCCAGGGCGCCTTGGGCGCCATCACGGGCAACCACGACGACGGCGTCCGGCGTGCCCGACTTGATGCCCGCCGCGGCGGGAGCTGCTTTGCCGGGCGTGAATTCCGCATTGGACACCGCATTCATTCCAAGGCTTCGCGCGGCGTCCATGACCGCTCCGGAGACGCGCGTACCGTAGTCCCCGGCTTCGTGGAGGACGGAAATCCTCTTGGCGCCGGCGTCGTGGGCCAGCTTCGCCAAGACGCTGCCCTGTGCGGCATCAGCGGCCGAGGTGCGGAAGTAGAAGCCGCCGTTCTTGTAGCTGCTCAGCCCCGACGCAGTGTTGGCCGGCGAGATGAGCGGAATCCGGGCGGGAGACAACACATCGATGGCGGCGGGAGCGTGGCTGGAATCCGTTGGCCCCACAACGACGTCGGCGTGGGCCGACAGCAACGCCTTGGCTTGCGCCGCGGTATCGGCCGTGAAGGCCGCCGCGCTGCTGCCTTCGCTGGCCGCCGACGCCGGAAGCAACTCGACAGGGTGGCCCTTGTATCCGCCTGCGTCGTTGATCTGCTTGACAGCCAACTTGGCCGCTGCCAGCTCGGACTCGTTGAGGAATGCGGAGCTACCGGTATTGTCCAGAATCACGCCCACGCGCAGGACGCCGTCGCCGCTCGGGGTAACAGCGCTGAGCCTGGCGTTGCCGATGGGGGCGGAACATCCGGCCAGTCCAAGGGCCAAGGCTGCAAAGCCTGCAAAGCCTGCAAGAAGAGAAACTACCCGGGACCGGTGTCCTCCAAGGGGCTGGGTTCCAAAAGGCTGGGACAGCCGTGTTGCCGCCACACCCACTAGATAAGCCGCACGCTTTCTGCCTGCGGGCCCTTCTGGCCCTCGCCCAGTTCGAAGTCGACCCTTTGTCCTTCTTCGAGAGCACGGAAGCCATCCATCTGGATGGCGGACCAATGCACAAAGATGTCGTCACCGGACTCATCCACGGTGATGAATCCGTAGCCCTTTTCGGCATTGAACCATTTGACGGTTCCCAAAGCCATGATCCCCACACTTTCAACTAGCAGTGGCCGGCTTCCGGGATCTCCGGGCCAGCTCACAACTACTGTAACCACAGTCACGTTGCCGTAGCGCAACCTTGGGTGCGGGTATCCGCAATGTTATTGAGGCGTAACCGAGTTGCTACTTGTAGCCGGGCCCCAGAATGACAACAACGGGCTGCTGGAATTCGGCGCTGTCCACAAGGTTGGAAATGCCCAGCAATTTGCCGAGCGCTTCGGCATTGCCTTTCTGGGCTGCGCCTTTGTAGAAGACCGACGACGTCTGCTGGGGCATGCCGCCCCAGTTTGCGACGGTGGCCAACGGCCAGCCCCCGCCCTGTACGAGGCCGGCCACGCGGGCAGCCAGGCCGCCCGTGGTGGTGCCGTTGTAGACCGCGACTGCGGCCGTCTTGTCCAATGGCGCCGTGCTGGGGGTTGCTGTAGTAGGCGTCGGCGTGTTGGAAGGTGCGTCGCTCGGGCTCGGCTGGCTGGATGCCTGCGCAGAGCTGCTTGCGGAAGGTGACGCCGCGGCACTTTGCTCGGAGGCGTCCGCGGTGACGACGGCTTGCGGCGTCGTCGATGAGGTGAATCCAAGCTTCGGAAGAATGAGGAAGGCAACGAGGCCTACAGCCAGCGCGATGCCGCCCAGGAGTAGCACCGGCCACAGCGCGGGACGGGAAGCGGACGCGACGAGCCTGTGGACACCTTGGCGCGATGAGCTCTGCGGGACACGGTCGAATTCATCCCGGGCAAATTTGGTCATGGTGAAGCCTTGTCCTTGCTGCTTGCTTGCTGGGGGATCAGCGGGTGCTCTATGCGTCAGAACCGAGACGACGCGCTGTGCGGGCCCTCTGACGTGACATACGTAGTCTACGCAATCTCTTGACCAGCATAGGATCGTGCGCCAGTGCGTCCTCGGTGTCGATGAGGGCATTGAGCAGCTGGTAGTAGTGGGTCGCGGAAAGATCGAAGAGTTCCCTGACCGCCTGTTCCTTGGCCCCGGCGTACTTCCACCATTGCCTCTCCAGGGCGAGCATCTGCTGTTCACGTTCGCCGAGCGGCGAATCGCTGCGGAGTCCGGCGGACAGGTCTTCAAGCACCAATCCAGTTGCTTCGGACGCCATGGGTTCCCGTGCGGGTTCTGCCACGACACACTCCTTCGACGCATTGACTGAAAAATGTCCCCCGCCCATGGTAACGGGCGAATAACACGGATGTCATTTGCCCCGCCGCCTTCCGTCGGAGTCGCGGCGCGTTCCGCCAGAGCAGCTTTCCCCGGGAGCCCCAGGACAGGGACAATGGCTGGGTGGCAGGCGAAGAAGCGTTATTTGAGCTTGAATCCGAGGATCACTCCGCCGGGTTCAAGGCACTCCCGGGAATGGCCCTGGAGGACCTGATGGCGCCGGACTGGGCTGACGCGCTCTCCGGCGTCGAGGACGAGTTGCGTTCGGTGCTGGCCTTCGTGGCCGCCGAGGCCACTCGCGGAACCCACGTGCTTCCTGCGGCGTCCAACATCCTTCGCGCCTTCCGGCAGCCTCTGGCAGACGTCAAGGTGCTGATACTGGGCCAGGACCCCTACCCAACGCCGGGACACGCCGTCGGGCTTTCCTTCGCGGTTTCCGCGCCAACCCGGCCCATCCCCCGCAGCCTCTCGAACATCTACCGCGAGATGGAGTCCGATCTCGGGCTCCCGCCGCGGGTCCACGGCGATCTTTCGGCCTGGACGGGCCAGGGAGTTCTCCTCCTCAACAGGGTGCTCAGCGTCGCTGCCGGTGCGGCCGGCTCGCACCGGGGCAAAGGCTGGGAGGCGATCACGACGGCGGCGGTCACCGCCGTCGCCCGCCGCCGCACAGCTGCCGGGCAGCAGAGTCCGCTCGTCGCGATCCTGTGGGGCAAGGACGCGGAAGCCGTGCAGCCACTGCTTGATGGCGCCCCTGTGATCTCTTCCGCGCACCCCAGCCCGCTATCCGCATCGCGGGGTTTCTTCGGTTCGCGCCCGTTCAGCCGGGCCAACGCGCTGCTCCGAGAGCAAGGCGCAGATCCCGTCATCTGGGAGCTTCCACCACTGCCCTAGCTTAGGCTTGCCTACATGACATCTTTGCCCGCGACGTCGTCTGCATCCCGCAATACCCGCCCCCAAGTGAACCTGACTGTGCTGCGCACGGAACAGCTTTCGCCCCACATGGTGCGCATCATTGCAGGTGGACCCGGTTTTGCCGGCTACGCGAACAACGACTTCGTGGACCGGTATGTGAAGATCGTGTTCCCGCAGCCCGGCGTCGACTACGCGCTGCCGCTGGATCTTTGGGCCATCCGCGAGACCATGCCGCGCGAACAGTGGCCCTACACCCGCACCTACACCGTCCGCTGGGTGGACCAAGCCGCGCAGGAACTGGCAATCGACTTTGTGGTCCACGGCGACGAGGGCCTTGCGGGGCCGTGGGCCCTGGCAGCCCAGCCCGGCGACGCACTTGTCTTCACGGGTCCCGGCGGCGCCTACAACCCGGCGCCCGACGCCGACTGGTACCTTTTCGCAGGCGACGACGCCGCGCTCCCGGCGATTGCCGCCGCGATCGAATCCCTGCCGGCCGACGCCAAGGGCCTTGCGTTCCTCGAAGTCGATAGCGACGCCGACATCCTTGCTATCGAGGCGCCCGACGGCGTGGCGCTGCGCTGGCTTCTTCGCTCCGGAGTCCCCGCCGGATCAAGCTCGATCCTGCTTGATGCCTTGGGCGAAGCCGAGTGGCTGCCCGGCCGCGTCGACGTGTTTGCGCACGGTGAACGCGGCTACATGAAGGGCCTCCGGGACATCTTCTTCAAACAGCGTGGGCTGGAGCGTTCCCAGGTTTCGCTTTCCGGATACTGGGCCCAGGGGCGGGTCGAGGACGATTTCCAGGCGGAGAAGAAACTCCCGATCGGGCAGATCTAGGACCTGCTTCCGTTGGGTGGCCCTGCGGACGCGGCTGGCTACCGCCGACGGACCCGGCTGGCTACCGCCGACGGACGCGGCGGCGCTCGTTGCTGGCCAGGCCCCTGGTTAGCGGCCGGGCGAGATTGTCGCCAAGCACAATTCCTGCGGCCACGCCCAGTACGATCGCTCCTGCGTTGAGCATGCCGCCCGAACCCAGCAAGACATCCGCTTCCTGCACCGTCAACACATACATGGAACGGAATATCTTCAAGCCGGGCAGCAGGATGAGGGCCGCGGGGACGGCTACCACCAATTGCGGCGCCCCGAGCCTGAGTGCCACCATGCGGGCGAGCAGGCCGATGACCACGGCGGAAATCGCCGGAGAGAGCCGGTCTCCGAAGCCAAGGTTGGAAGCCCCCCACAAGACGAAGTAACCCACCAAACCCACTGCCGCCGTCGGGAGCAGAAGTTTGAGGAGGGTCTGCTCTGTGATGCCGATGGCAATAACCGCAAGGGCGATCAGGATGGCCTGGCCCCACAATGGATACGCCTCGGGGAATGTTTGCGTGACGTCGATCGCGACGCTGCCGATGAGGTCACCCACAACCACCGCCACGGCGATGCCCGCAACGATCGCGCCGAAGGTCAGGATCGTGGACAGGAAACGTCCGGCCGCAGTCACGGGGAATCCGTTAATGGCATCTTGCACCGAAGACACGAGCCGACCGGTAGGCAACAGCAGGAGGATGCCGCCCGCCACGACGATGGACGGGGGGATGTCCGCCCCGGCCCAGTGGAGCATGAGCGCGATGAACGTGACCAGGAAGGAGCAGGCCGCTGTCACGAAAAAGTCAGGCGTGCGCCACTTGCCCAATTGCCGGGCCACGAGATTGACAAGCATGTTGGAGACGAAAGCCAGGGCGGACGCTCCCAGTCCCCCGCCCAGGACCCCGACGAAAACAGCGGAGAAGACGCCGAATGCCATGGTGACCATCCACCGCGGGAAGGGCTTGCTGCTCCGGATGATGTCATCCAGCCGCCGCACAGCCTCGGCCCTGCCCACCCCGCCGGCCACGATATCCGTGACGAGTTGGTGCACCTGGGCCAAACCTGCGTAGTTGTTGGTCCAGGAACGGACAACGCGGAGCAGAGTAATGGGGGTCTGGTCCTTGGGCGCATAGTTGAGCGCGACGGACTGGTTGGTGATGTCGACTTCGATATTCTTCAAGCCGAGCGCAGCCGTGACCGCGATGATGCTGGTCTCCACTTCCAGGGCACCTGCCCCGTAGCGGAACATCGTTTCGGCCATATGCAGCGCGAAGTCGATGGTCTTGCGAGCCGAAGCGTCAACACCGCCCACGTGGATGATCGGGTTGGCGTAGGGACTGCCCGCCAGGCGGTCGACGATGCTCATGGGGGCGGTGGGAGGATTCTCGCCCTGCACGAGCCTGCGCAGCATGCGCTTGGCGTTGACATTCTGGCGCACCTGGGATGGCTTCAGCGGCTGCGTCTTGGGCAAGCCGTCCGTGTTGGGCCTGTTGTCGGGGCGGTCAGTCACGCGGGTGTTCCTCCAAAGGGCGTGGTTCCTCCAAATACGGTGTCGTGCACATGCAGCAGGCGGGGTGGCGCTGCGAATCTAGTAGAACTGCTGGCCCGTGCGGCGGGTGTAGATCTGCCGTGCGATACGTTCCCCGGCAGCGGTCCAGAGCTTGTACTTCAGCGGGCTGATGACTTGGTCGTAGCAGCCGACGAAGTCGGTGACGGTCTTGCTGAAGCTGGTCTTGAACAGGCCAAGTCCGTGGAACGGATGTGAGGTGTCCTTGAGCCGGTCCGCGGGCGGAGTGCCGCAGAAATCGTACTCAGTGCAACCCAACTCCTTGACCTGGTTGATGGCTGTCCACTGGACCAAGTGCGAATCGCCGTACTGCGCCCGCTTCTGCAGCGATCCGCCGTCCTTGTAGGTGCCCTTCCGGCCATAGTTGATGACGAAGGCTCCGACGGATGGGACACCGTTTTCGAAGACAAACAGGAGCCTGCCCTGGCCACGCTCGATGAAGTTGGTCCAGAACTGGCGGTAGTACCCGAATTCACGGACGCGCACTTGGGACTTCGCCTCGACCGTGTTGGTCATCAGCGCATACATGGAACGGAAGTTCTCTTCCGTAGGTTCCATGGTGTGGACTTCGACGCCCTCGCGGATGGCCCGGCGAACGGCGTTGCGGCCGCGGGAATGCAGGTTGCGCAGCAACTGGTTTTCCTCGGGAGAGATGTCCAGCAGCGCTGTGGAGTCGTTCGGCTGCAGGTTGGGGGTCTTGACCACTCCGGTGGCCTCAATCGCATCCCGGGCTTCGCCGCTGAGGACGATGTCCGGCTCGATTTTCACGGCGAAAACCCCGAGCTTGTCCCGCTTGACGAATTCCCGGTTGGCCTTGACGATCCCCGGAATGTCCTCGACCCCGGCAACGTCAGGGCCCTTGATGAGGTACCAGAGCTTGCCGAGCAGTGGAAACGACTTCTCCAAGACCAGGTTGTAGCTGCTGTAGTCCGCGGTCTCGTACACGAGATGCAGGGGCTTCCAGCCGAAGTGCTGCTTCACATCTGCAAAGGCCCCGGATTGGAGGAGGTTGCCGCCGTTGGGATTGGCTGTGACGTGTTTGTCCCAGTGTTCGATTTCCTCGGCGGTGGCAAAGCGTGCGGTAAATTCTCGCAAGGGGGCCGTGTCCAATCAGTTGCTTACTTGAGGCAGCAGGCACCGGTGTGCGGCGCAGGCGTTCACCCCCAAGTCTATCGGCCCAGACGGAGAGCTACCGCCTGATCGGTCTCTGACGCCGTCAAACCAGCGCCCTTCGAATCCTCACAGCCACGGCAAAGGTTCCCCAAAGTCCGCAACTATCCCGGCGGCGGAAAGTGGTTATGACAAAAGCCGAACCAGGAGGATCCGATGATCGTCTACCGCCCCATTCCGCCGCTCTCCACCGGCCGCAGCAACAGCTTTTGGTCGGTATTCGCTGCCATGGCATCCGCGGCATTGCTCGGCCCTGCCTGGCCGTCCGGTACCCGCCGCCTCGAATATCAGGAAGCGGGCGTCAGCACTCGACGACGTTGACGGCGAGGCCGCCCATGGCGGTTTCCTTGTATTTGGAGGACATGTCCTTGCCGGTTTCGCGCATGGTCACGATGACCTCGTCCAGGGAGACGCGGTGGGTGCCGTCGCCCCAGAGCGCCATCTTCGCGGCGTTGATGGCCTTCGCCGCGGCGATCGCGTTGCGTTCGATGCACGGGATCTGCACGAGTCCGCCGATCGGGTCGCAGGTCAGGCCCAGGTTGTGTTCCATCGCGATCTCCGCCGCGTTTTCCACCTGTCCCGGGGAGCCGCCCATGACTTCGGCCAACCCGGCGGCGGCCATCGAGGAAGCGGAACCGACCTCGCCCTGGCAGCCGACTTCGGCTCCGGAGATCGAGGCCTGCTCCTTGTAGAGCACCCCGACGGCGCCCGCGGCGAGCAGGAACTTCACCACGACGTCGTCGCGGTCCTGCTGCGTGGCTTTGTCCATGCCGGGGGCGAAATGCAGGGCGTAGTACAGCACGGCGGGGATGATCCCGGCGGCACCGTTCGTGGGTGCGGTGACCACGCGGCCGCCCGAGGCGTTTTCCTCGTTCACGGCCAAGGCGATCAGGTTCACCCATTCCTGCCAGTACTTCGGATCCCGGTAATCGGGGTCCTGGTCTTTGGTTTCCTTCAGGAGCCGCTCGTGCCAGTCGGGGGCCCGACGGCGGACCTTCAGTCCGCCGGGCAGCACGCCTTCGCGCTTGAGGGACGTTTCAACACAGGCCTCCATGACGGAATAGATGTGCAGCAGGCCTTCGCGGATTTCCTCTTCGCTCCGGGAAGCGCGTTCGTTGATGAACATGATGTCCGAGATGCCAAGCCCCTTCGAGGAGCAGCGGCCCATGAGTTCGGCGGCGGTGCGGAAGGGCAACGGGAGTTCCTTCTTGGACTCCTCCAGTTCCTTCTGGGCCGCGTCCTCTTCGCCTTCGCGGACGATGAATCCGCCGCCCACGGAAAAAAACGTGGCCTCGTGCAGCACGTCGCCGTCGACGTCGGAAACGGAGAACTTCATCCCGTTCGTATGCCGGGGCAGGACCGTGAGCGGGTGCAGGATCATGTCCGCTTCCCCGTACGGCAGCGACACCCCGGATTCAGGATCGACGGCGCCGCAAAGGTTCAGCGTGCCGGTTTCGGCGATCGAGGCGAGCCGTTCCTCCACTTCCTCGGGGAGGATCTCCTCGGGGTGGTAGCCCTCCAGGCCCAACAGCACCGCGGTCATGGTGCCGTGCCCGCGGCCCGTAGCAGCCAGGGAACCGTACAGGTCAACGCGCAGGGAGGCCACCCGGCCCAGGGCGCCGGAATCCTTCAGCTCGCCCGCGAACACCGCCGCGGCACGCATAGGCCCCACGGTATGCGAACTCGAAGGACCAATCCCAATAGAGAAAAGATCGAAGACGCCAACAGCCATGTCGGTTTCCTTAGTTAGTTGTGGTCGGGTTGGGGGCGGGTGAGCGAGTTCCTCCGCGTGCTGCTCCTTCGTCGCTTTGACGCACGCTTCCGGAACCCACTCACCCGCCTTTAGCCGTCACCAGAGCGCCCGGTGAACGTTTTGCGCTCCAAAGGAGGTTAGCAGCGGCCCCTTCGGGGCTTGCCGGGTCCGGAGACGGTCAGCTAAGCGCTGCGACGCCCGGGTAGAGCGGGTGCGCGGCGGCGAGGGCCTCCACGCGGTGACGCAGGCCGGAGAGGTCGGCGTCGGCGTCGGCGATCAGTGCCTCGGCGATGATGTCCGCAACTTCACGGAACGCCGCTTCACCGAAACCGCGCGTGGCCAGGGCCGGGGTGCCGATCCGCAGACCGGAGGTCACCATCGGCGGGCGCGGGTCGAACGGAACCGCGTTGCGGTTGACGGTGATGTCGATCGCGGCGAGGCGGTCTTCGGCCTGCTGGCCGTCGAGTTCGCAGTTGCGCAGGTCCACGAGCACCAGGTGCACGTCCGTGCCGCCGGAAATCACGGAGATCCCCTTGGCGGTCACGTCGGGCTGGACGAGGCGTTCGGCCAGGATCCGGGCACCGGCGAGGACCCGTTCCTGGCGTTCCTTGAACTCGGCAGTGCCGGCGATCTTGAAAGCCACGGCCTTGCCGGCGATCACGTGCTCCAACGGGCCGCCTTGCTGGCCCGGGAAGACCGCGGAGTTGATCTTCTTGGCAATCTCGGCGTCGTTGCTCAGGATGATGCCCCCACGCGGACCCGCGAGGGTCTTGTGCGTCGTCGACGTCGTCACGTGCGCATGCGGGACCGGGGACGGGTGCAGCCCGGCGGCCACCAGGCCCGCGAAGTGCGCCATGTCCACCATCAGGTACGCGCCCACCAGATCCGCGATCCGGCGGAACTCGGCGAAGTCCAGCTGCCGGGCATAGGCGGACCAGCCGGCCACGATCAACGCCGGCTTGTGCTCAAGCGCCAGGGCCTCCACCTCGGCCATGTCGATCCGGTGGTCCTCTTCGCGGACCTGGTACGGGATCACGTTGTACAGGCGGCCGGAGAAGTTGATCCGCATGCCGTGGGTCAAGTGCCCGCCGTGTGCCAGGTTCAGGCCCATGATGGTGTCGCCCGGCTTGATCAGGGCATGCATCACCGAAGCGTTCGCCTGGGCGCCGGAGTGCGGCTGCACGTTCGCGTAGCCAGCACCGAAGAGGGCCTTCACGCGGTCGATCGCGAGCTGCTCGATGACGTCCACGTGCTCGCAGCCACCGTAGTAGCGCTTGCCCGGGTAGCCTTCCGCGTACTTGTTCGTCAGCACCGAACCCTGCGCCTGCATCACGGCCACGGCGGTGTGGTTCTCGGACGCGATCATTTCCAGGCCCGAACGCTGACGGTTCAGCTCGTCGTCGATCTTCGCAGCGATCTCCGGATCCAGCACGGACAACACCGTGTCCAGGCTCGGCGAAACGACCTGCTCGAACGCTGCGGTCCCGGTTGCGGCGCTCACAGCTCGCCACCATTCTTGGAAGCGTATTCCTCCGCGGAAAGCAGCGGACCGTCGGACTCCGCGGCGACCTTGAACAGCCACCCCGCACCGTAGGGATCGTTGTTGATCAGGGCAGGATCGTCGACGACGGCGGAGTTCACTTCCGTGACCTCGCCCGTCACCGGGGAGTACAGGTCCGAGACGGACTTGGTCGACTCAACCTCGCCGCAGGTCTCCCCCGCAGTCACAGCGGAACCGACCCCGGGCAAGTCAACATACACGATGTCGCCGAGGGCATCCGTGGCCACGGCGGAGATACCGATAGACACAATGTTCGATCCGGCTTCGCCGGAGTCGCGGGCAACCCACTCGTGCTCGTCGGAGTACTGGAGTTCAGGTGCAACTTTTGCCATGTTTCTTCCTTTGCGTTGGTCTAAAAAACAGTTGTGGTCTGGTCACGCGGCGGGGGCCGCCATCCTCTGCGTGCTGCGCCCCACCGGCCCCCTAGCCTCACAAGTTCGGCTAGGGAACCCGGCCGGTGTGGGCCCACTTCGTCGCTTTGACGCACGCTGCCGGATGCCGCTCCCCCACCGCTAGAGGCTTGTTCAGTTTTCGGGGCCAACAGTTCCGGAAAAGAACGCTGGCCCTTTCGGGTTTAGCCGGTGACCCCGTGGTTCCCGTGAGCTGATCCGAAGGTGAGCTGCACGGCCCCATCGGAACCGGTATCCGGAAGCGGGCGTCCCCACCGTCCCCCTAACCTCGCAAGCTCGGTCAGGGAACCCGGACGGCGTGGGCCCCTGCGGGAGCGTCACGTCCGCTTAGCGGGCGTCTTCGCGACCGAGCACGCGGAGGATGCCGGTTCCGACGGGCTAAAAGGTGAGGAGACTTACTTGACTCGCTTGTAGAACGGCAAGGCGACAACCTCAAATGGCTCGGACTTGCCGCGCAGGTCTACGTCCAGGGCCGTGCCGGGCTCAGCGTGTTCGACGTCGACGTATGCCAATGCCACGGGGTAGCCGAGGGTGGGGCTGGGCTGGCCGGACGTGACTTCGCCCACCACCACGCCGTTCTTGAGGACCGGGTAGTGGCTGCGGCCGGCGCGGCGGCCAAGGCCCTTGAGGCCAACCAGCTTGCGGCCGCTGGTGGAACCGGCGCCCTCAGCCTTCAGGCCCTCCAAGGCAGCACGGCCCACGAAGTCGCTTTCCTTGGCGAGCGAGACAACGGGGCCCAGGCCTGCCGAGAAGGGGTTGCCTTCGCGGGAGAGCTCGTTGCCATAGAGCGGCATGCCGGCTTCGAGACGGAGGGAGTCACGCGAGGCCAAGCCGGCGGGGATCAGCTCGCCGTCCTCGGCAACTGCAGCGATTGCTTGCCACAGGGCGGCCGCAGCATCGTTGTCCACGAAGATTTCGAAGCCGTCCTCGCCCGTGTAGCCCGTGCGGGCAAGCAGCAGTTCCGTGGTGCTCCCGGCAAACGTGAAGGGCACCTCGACGGCGGCGTAGTACTTGAGCCCAGTCACCAGCGAGTGCTGTTCGGTCGGGACCAAACGGAGGAGGATTTCTTCCGCCCTGGGGCCCTGGACGGCAATCAGGGAGGTTGCCGCGGAGGCGTCCTCCACAACGACGTCGAAGTTGGCAGCCCTTTCGACCAGGGCCGCGGCGACGACCTTGGCGTTGCCGGCGTTGGGAACCACCAGGAACTTGGCATCGCCACGGCGGTAGGTGATGAGGTCGTCGATGATACCGCCGTCTTCCTGGCAGATCAGCGAGTACTTGGCCTTGCCAACGGACATGGCGGAGATCTTGCCCACCAGGGCGTAGTCCAGGAAGGCCGCGGCGTCCGGGCCGGAGACCCAGACTTCTCCCATGTGGGAAAGGTCGAACAGGCCTGCGGACTGGCGGACCCCGTGGTGTTCGGCAAGCTCAGAGGAGTACTTCAGGGGCATCTGCCAGCCACCGAAATCGGTGAAGGAAGCGCCGAGTTTCTTGTGCTCTTCGTAGAGCGCAGTGTAGTTCTCAGTCATCGTGAGGAGTCCTTTAGTTTTCGAAGGCTTCGATGGGAGGGCAGGAGCAGACCAGGTTGCGGTCGCCTGCGGCGCCGTCGATGCGGCCCACGGGCGGGAAGTACTTGTCCTGTTTGAGGTGATGGACGGGGAAGACTGCCTGCTCGCGGGAGTACTCACGGTTCCAGTCCGAGGAGACGACGGCGGCCGCGGTGTGCGGTGCGTGGCGCAGCGGACTGTTCTCCACCGTGAAGTCGCCGTTGGCGACCTGGTCGATTTCTTTGCGGATGGTGATCATGGCTTCGATGAAGCGGTCGATCTCGCCAAGGTCCTCGGACTCCGTGGGCTCCACCATCAGGGTGCCCGCGACCGGGAACGCCAAGGTGGGGGCATGGAAACCGTAATCGATGAGGCGCTTGGCCACATCCTCAGCAGTAACACCCGTGCGGGCGGTCAGTTCGCGCAGGTCCAGGATGCACTCGTGGGCCACGAGCCCGCCTTCACCGGTGTAGAGAACGGGGAAGTACTCGTTGAGGCGCGAGGCGATGTAGTTCGCGGCCAGCAGCGCGGACTTCGTGGCTTCGGTCAGGCCTTCGCCGCCCATCAGCTTCACGTAGGCCCAGGAAATCGGCAGGACACCCGCGGAGCCGTACCGCGAGGCGGAGATGGCAACGCCAGTCCCTGGCACAGAAGCGCCGTCTTCATGGGCTGCCTTGTTGGCATCGCCCGGCATGAAGGGTGCAAGGTGCGCCTTGGCCGCGACCGGGCCCACGCCGGGTCCGCCGCCGCCGTGCGGGATGCAGAAGGTCTTGTGCAGGTTCAGGTGCGACACGTCGCCGCCGAACTTGCCCGGCTGGGCCAGGCCCACGAGCGCGTTGAGGTTCGCGCCATCCACATACACCTGGCCGCCGGCTGCGTGCACGGAGTCGCAAATTTCGCGCACGTCGGCGTCGTACACGCCGTGCGTGGACGGGTAGGTGATCATGATGGCCGAGAGGACGTCCTTGTTCGCGTCGATCTTGGCCTGCAGGTCCGCGTGGTCGATCGTGCCGTCGACAGCGGTGGCCACCACAACCACCTTCATGCCGGCCAGCACCGCCGAGGCGGCGTTGGTGCCGTGGGCGGAGGCCGGGATGAGGCAGACGTTGCGCTGGGCGTCGCCGCGGGAGTGGTGGTAGCCGCGGATCGCCAGCAGGCCCGCGAGCTCGCCCTGGGAACCGGCGTTGGGCTGGATGGAGACCTGGTCGTAACCGGTGATCTCCGTGAGGTCAGCTTCCAAATCTTCGATCAGTTCACGCCAGCCCTCGGTCTGGGAATCCGGGGCAAACGGGTGGATCGAGGCGAATTCCGGCCAGGAAATGGCTTCCATCTCCGCGGTGGCGTTCAGCTTCATGGTGCACGAACCCAGCGGGATCATGGTGCGGTCGAGTGCGAGGTCCCGGTCCGACAGCTTGCGGATGTAGCGCAGCAGCTGGGTTTCGGAACGGTGGGTGTTGAACACGGGGTGCTGCAGGTAGTCAGAAGAACGCTCGACGGCGGCCTCCAGCGCAAAGCCCTCTTGAGCTTCGGTGAGTGAAGCACCAAACGCGGCGACGACGTCAAAAGCATCGAGGACGCCGCCGACGATTTCTTTTGTTGTTGTCTCGTCAACGGAGACGCCGACGGTGTCGGCGTCGATGATCCGCAGGTTGATGCCCTTGGCCTCGGCAGCTGCAACGATCCCGGCAGCCTTGCCCGGGACGCGGACGGTGACGGTGTCGAAGAAGCTGCCGTGCAGGACTTCAAGGCCCGCGGCCTTTAAGGACGCAGCCAGGGTCCGGGCGTGGTTGTGGGCGGTCTCGGCGATCGCCTTCAGGCCATCGGGGCCGTGGTACACGGCGTACATCGAGGAAACGATGGCCAACAGGGCCTGGGCGGTGCAGATGTTGGACGTCGCCTTTTCGCGGCGGATGTGCTGCTCGCGGGTCTGCAGGGCCAGGCGGTAGGCCGGAGTGCCGGCGTCGTCCTTGGAAACGCCCACCAAGCGGCCCGGCATCGAACGCTCAAGGCCCTTCTGGACAGCCATGTACGCGGCGTGCGGGCCGCCGAAGAACAGCGGCACGCCGAAGCGCTGGGTGGAGCCGACGGCGATATCGGCACCCTGCTCGCCCGGAGGCGTGATCAGGGTGAGGGCAAGGAGATCGGCGGCAACGGTGACGAGGGCACCCCGTTCCTTGGCGGCGGCGATCACGGCGGAGTGGTCGAACACCCGGCCGGAAACGCCCGGCTGCTGCAGCACGATGCCGTTGATCTCGCCGTCGGGCAGGCCCTGGGACAGATCAGCGATCTCCACCTCGAAGCCCAGCGCCTCGGCACGGCCTTTCACGATGGCAATGGTCTGCGGCAGGCAGTCCGCGTCGAGGACGGTCTTGCCGTCATGGGCCCCTGTTTTCTGACCTACGGTCTTATTGGCCCTGCGCATCATGAGGACCGCTTCGGCGACGGCGGTCGCTTCGTCCAGCAGGGAGGCGTTGGCGATGGGCAGGCCCACGAGGTCCTGGACCATGGTCTGGAAATTCAGCAGGGCTTCGAGGCGGCCCTGGGAAATTTCCGGCTGGTACGGCGTGTACGCCGTGTACCAGGCCGGGGATTCGAGGATGTTGCGGCGGATCACCGGCGGAGTGACAGTGTCGTAGTAGCCCTGCCCGATCATCTGCACGGCCGTCTTGTTCTTGGCCGCCAGCTTGCGGAGTTCAGCCAGGACTTCCACTTCACTGAGGGCGTTTTGAAGCCTCAGGGCGACGTCCTGGCGGATGTCATTGGGAACCGCGGTGTCTACGAGCGAATCCACACTGTCGTAGCCAACAGACTTGAGCATGATGTCAATGTCGGCCTGGCGGCGGGCGCCGATATGCCGATCTACGAACGTAGTGGAGGTTGAACTAACCGTCACGAAGGAACTCCATTAATAAGGCGGCGCAGGGTGCGCCACAGCTAATCGGGTTCCTCCCCGCTCTGTATTGGACCTGAGAGTTTCCGCGAAACCGTGCTTGTGGCACTGGTTCGCTTGCACCGTCGGTGAGCACGCGACAGCGTGCTGCTTTCCAGAGTTGCCTTGCCGCGGCGGTGCGTGGGCCTGAGAGATTCCTGGGGAGGATTTGCTCCTACGGCGCCTGCATCACATGCCTGCAGGACTCTCCCGCCGCAGATCAAAGGCGTATTCAGTTATGTGAGTCTACAGTGGTTGCCGGTGACGGCTGCCACAACTGTCAATTGTCCTATGGACTGCCCGCGTCCGCAAATGGTCCGCGCGCCCTCAGTCACGAAGTCGTTCGACGGCGGCCAGCAGCGCTCCCACGTCGGTGCTCCTCGCACTGGCCTTGACTTCCGTATCACCGGCGCCGCCTTCAAGCATCGCGTTGAAGTAAAGTCCATCGCCCATGTACCGGACCGCTTTGGCCATCTCGGGCCCCACTTCCTCGGCGAGCACATCGAGCCATTGTTGCTGGATCCCGGCGAAGCGCCTTCGGGTTTCTTCATGGGCTACTTCCGCGAGCCGCGTGGCCGCTACAAACACCCGGTCCAAGGGAGTATCCGCCCACAGGGAAGACTTGATAAAGAACGCGGCCGCACCTTCGGGGGCTGCCTTCATTGCCTCGATGTCCATTGCGGCCAGCCCGTCCATGCGTTCGAGCAAGGAACTGATCATGGCTTCCTTGTTGGGGAAATGGTAGAGCAAGCCGCCCTTGGAGACACCTGCGCGCTTGGCGACGGCGTCCAGGGTGGCAGCCCGCTCCCCCACCTCGATCAGCAGGGCTTCAAAGGCATCCAGGACAGCGTCCCGGGCAATAGGTTTTCGCGGCATGGTCTCCATCATCCCTTAGTTCGATGTGGCAATTTTATGAGTCGGATTGAAACTATACCGTCCAGACGGTACAGTTATCTTCATGTTCAGCCCGTCCACGACCCAGCACCCCCGCACCCCTTCGATCCAATCCGCCCCGTGGCGCGATTGGGCTGCCCTGGCACTCCTGATGTTCCCCGTGCTGCTGGTGGCTGTGGACAATACGGCGCTGACATTTGCCCTGCCGCAAATCGCCCGTTCGCTGGACGTCGGGGGCGTGCAGCTCCTGTGGGTCGTTGACGCCTATGCGCTTGTGCTCGCTGCACTGTTGGTGTCGATGGGAAACCTGGGAGACAGGATCGGCCGCCGCCGTTTGCTGTTGATCGGCAGTACGGGGTTCGCCGCCGTTTCCGCGGCCACCGCCTTCGCGCCGTCGGCTGAATGGCTCATCGCCGGACGTGCCAGCATGGGCATCTTCGGAGCCATGCTCATGCCGTCCACGCTGTCCTTGATCCGCAACATCTTCCCGGACCCGAACCGCCGTCGGCTCGCCGTCGCCGTGTGGGCCGCCGGATTCTCCGGCGGCGCCGCACTCGGGCCGATCTTCGGTGGCTGGCTCGTGGAGCATTTCTGGTGGGGAGCCGTGTTCCTGGTTGCGGTACCACTGTTGCTGCCCTTGCTCGCCTTCGGCCCGTTCCTCATCCCCGAATCCAAGGATCGCAACCCGGGCAAGCCGGACGTTCCCAGCGTCGTGCTGTCCATCTTGACGATGGCCACCGTGGTTTATGGGATCAAAGAGGCCGCCGTGCACGGTTTTGGCCCTGGACCCGCGGCCTTCATGGCATTCGGCCTGGCCATGGGAATCGTCTTCGTCCGCAGGCAGCGCTCTTTGGCATCGCCCATGTTGGATGTACGGCTTTTCCGGAACAAGGTCTTCAGCACGGCCATCACGGCCAACGTCCTGTCCCTGTTCTCCATGACGGGCTTCATCTACTTCTTCGCGCAGCACTTGCAGCTCGTGGAAGGCCAATCCCCCATGCAGGCGGGTATCGCGATGATTCCGGCACTGCTGGCCACCATCGTGGCGGGCCTGGTGGTGGTTCCACTCGTCAAGCGGATCCGCCCGGGCCTTGTGGTGGCATCGGGGCTGGCACTGAGCGCGGTTGGATACCTCGTGGCCGCCCTGGGCAACCACAGCCAGGGGCCGGGGTACCTTTTGACGGCACTCCTGCTGCTGGCCATAGGGGTAGGCTCGGCGGAGACCATCTCCAACGACCTGATCCTCGGCGCGGTCCCCGCCGACAAGGCGGGTGCGGCATCGGCGATCTCCGAAACGGGTTACGAACTCGGATCATTGCTGGGCACGGCCGTGCTTGGCTCCATCTTGACAGCGTCGTACCAACACCACTTGCTGCTTCCGGGCGAGTTGTCCGGCCACGCAGCCGAACGCTCGCGGGAGACGCTCGCGGGAGCGATGGACGTTGCGGCCGCACTGCCCCAGCCATTGGGCGACGCCCTGGCCAGCGCCGCGCGTGCCGCCTTTGAATCGGGCGTCCACATCACGGCAGCGATCGGGCTGGTACTGATGGCGGGAGCGGCAATCCTTGCCGCCGTCGTGCTCCGCCGCGTTCCGACCGCAAAGTAGGCGGAGTCTAGACAGCCCGGTTCAAGGCAGTGAGCGAAGTCGAGTTCGTGGGTGCGGTCCGGGGGCTGCGTTTCGGAACGCAGCCCCCCCGGCCGTCACCCACGAACTCAAGCGCAAGCTACGCGGCCGGAGCCTGCGAAATCCTCACCATGTTGCCCGAAGGATCGCGGAAGGCGCAGTCGCGGGGACCCCACGGCTGGTCGATTGGCTCCTGCATGACCTCCGCGCCGGACGCCCTGACCTTCTCGAAGAGGGTGTCAACGTCGTCGGAGCGGAAGACGATCGGTCCCAGGACGCCCTTGGTGAGCAGTTCCTGGAGAGAGTCGCCGTCGGCCTTGGACCGGCCCGCGTGCGGTTCGGAAAGCACGATTTCAACACCCGGCTGGTCCTTGCTGCCGAGCGTCACCCAACGGAATCCGCCCTGCGCGACGTCGTTGAGCACCTCGAGGCCGAGGGCGTCCCGATAGAAGGTGAGAGCTTCGTCGGGATCGTTGACAGTGATGTGTGAGTACTGCAGTGAAATAGTCATGGCAACGACGCTAGTCCTGCGCGTCGACGAGCGCTTCTCGAATCCTGCTCGCTTCTTTCGGGAGGATCAAAGCGTTCCGAAACCGGCGTCGCCGAGAACCTTCTTGCCATCACTTCCCGTCACCAACGCGATGAAAGCCGCGGCCAGATCCTTGTTCTTGCTAGTGCCGACGGCGCCGATCGGGTAGGTGTTGACGGCCTTGTCCGACTCGGGGAAGGTGATGCCCTTGACCTTGTCTCCGGCGCCCTTGACGTCCGTGACATAGACGAGTCCGGCGTCGGCCTCCCCGGAGGCGACCTTACCCAGGACGTCAGTCACGGAAGACTCTTCGCTGACGGGCTTCAGGGTTGTGCCGGTGGCCTTTTCGATGGTTTGGGCGGCGGAGCCGCAGGGTACTTGGCTGGCGCAGACGACCACCTTGACCCCCGGTTTGGCGAGGTCCGCGAAGGAAGTGATCAACGCCGGGTTGGACGGCGGGACGGCAATGGTCAGGACGTTGGTGGCGAAGTTCCTGGCCGTTCCGTCGAGCAGCTTGGCGTCGGAAAGCTTGGCCATGTTCTTCGTGTCTGCCGAGGCAAAGACGTCCGCCGGAGCTCCCTGGGTGATCTGCGTGACGAGGTCGGAAGACCCGGCGAAGCTCAGGGCGACTTTTGTACCTGGGTTCGCTGCCTCGAATTCGCTGGCCAGCTTGGTGAACGTTGCCTTCAGCGAGGCGGCCGCGTAAACCGTCACCGTGCCCGAAAGCTTTGGCGTTGCGCTGGCGCTGTCGGATCCGCTGCTTACAGTGCTGGCGGGACTGCCTGAACCGCAGCCGGCCAGGCTGGCCGCGAGGGCGCCGGCAACGAGCAGCGCGGCGAAAGGCTTGCGGGTGATCCTCATATGGTGCTCTTTCCTTGGGGAGTTTCGATGATGACGGTGGTCGCCTTGACCACGGCTGTGGCGACCGAACCGAGTTCGAGCCCGAGCTCCCGGACCGCCTCGCTGCTCATGAGGGAGACGACGCGGAAGGGACCGCATTGCAGTTCCACCTGTGCCATGACCTTGTCGGCCGTGATGCCGGTGACAAGGCCGACGAAGCGGTTGCGTGCCGAACGGCCCACCCTGGTGGGATCCTCAGGCAACTGGGCCTGGTCCCGCGCGACGTGGGCAAGTTCCAGCCCATCCACGGCCAGCCGCCCGGAATCGTCCTTGACGGGGGTCAGAATGCCGTTCTCGGTCCAGCGCCGGACGGTGTCGTCACTGACGCCCAGGAACCGGGCTGCTTCAGATACTCGAATATTTGGCATGGTTTCAGAATAATCCTCAAATGCGGTTGTGACGGCATGTATCTTCCGCAAATCAAATGTGACCGTATTTCCAGTGGTCCCGGCCAGTAGACGTCCCGGACGCGGCAGAGGTCCCGCCCCACTGGGGCGGAACCTCTGGCGTGTGTTGGCCTACTACGGCGTAGTCAGTCTGCGGCGACCGCGAGCGCTTCCCGACGCTTGTTCGCTTCGTTCCGGCTGGGCCGCGTGCGGATCTTCGCCACGCACGCAGGCATGGCAACAACGGCCAGGTGTTCGCGGGCGCGGTAAGTGCTCGGCGGCACGCCCACGAGTTCAGTGAAACGCGAGCTGAAGGAGCCAAGCGACGTACAACCGACCTCCATGCACGCGTCGGTCACGCTCATTCCGCCGCGCAGGAGCGCCATCGCACGCTCGATTCGGCGGGTCATGAGGTAGTTGTAAGGGGTCTCGCCGTAAGCAGCCCGGAACTGCCGGGAGAAGTGCGCCGGTGACATGAACGCATGGCTGGCCATGGTAGGTACGTCGAGCGGCTTGGCGTACTCGCGGTCGATCAGGTCGCGGGCCTTGCGCAAGTACGTGAGCCTGGCGATGTCTTCCGGGGTCATGCCACGAGCGTACCTCGGCGCGCTGGCCATTTCCACGGACCCTGACGCCGTCCCGTCACCTGCACGACAAGCGCGCCGCCCTATTGGCCGGCGGCCCTCGCCTTGAGTGCCTTGGGGATGAGGGCGTCGATGCTGTCCTGCGGCTTGTCCGTCTTTCCTTTGAACGCTTTGGGGACCGGAATCAGCGCGACGCGGGCGCGGATCCTCTTGATTTTGACGGAGGCATCCGGCGATCCATGGCCGAATAGCGGAAGTGCATCAGCATTGCCTCCGTCGCTAACCGACTGCGGTATTAATCGGTCGCGCTGGCGAGCCGGGCTGCCAGCGTCCTGACGTGCTCGACGAGCTCCGGGGGTTCGTGCACCTGGAAGTCGAACCCTTTGGTTGCCACGTAGATGGCCAACTCGTCCAGTGAGTTGGACCCGGCCCACAGGGTGCAGCTGTGCTCGTCGACCGGCTCCAGCGCTCCGGTGGTGGGGGCGATCCATTCCGCCGCGGTCTCGGCGTTGACGTGCAGGGTGAACCGGGCCTGATAGCGGTAGGCCGACGTGGAGATCGCCCGCGAGGCGTAGCCGCTGATATCGGGGTCCGGCGGAGTGCGCGGGGTGAACCGGGGGCCGGTGGGCGTGCGCGGATCGAGGCGATCCACGCGGTAGGTGCGCCAGTCCTGGCGGTCGACATCCCAGCCGATGAGGTACCAGCGCCGGCCCGCGTGCACCATCCGGTGCGGCTCGGTCGTGCGGATGCTGCTGATTCCGTCGTGGGTACGGTAGTCGAAGCGCAGGCGCAGCGAGTCGCGGCAGGCTGCGGCGATGGCGGTGAGGGTGCTCGGATCGACGGTGGGGCCTGCACTGGCCATCGGCACGACCATCGACTGCAGGGCGTTGATCCGGTGGCGCAGACGGGACGGCAGTACCTGTTCGAGCTTGGCCAGGGCCCGCACCGAGGTTTCCTCGATGCCGGTGATCGAACCTCCAGCAGCCGTGCGCAGGCCCATCGCGACTGCAACGGCTTCGTCGTCGTCGAGCAGCAGCGGCGGCAGGTCCGCGCCTGCACCCAGCCGGTAGCCGGCGGTGCCCGCGGTGGCCAGCACGGGATAGCCGAGGCCGCGAAGCCGGTCGATATCGCGGCGCACGGTGCGCGGAGTGATCTCCAGTCGCTCGGCCAGTTCGGTGCCGGACCAGTCGCGTCGGGTCTGCAGGAGGGAGAGCAGTCGCAGCAGCCGTGCCGAGGTTTCCCACATGGTTTAAAGTCTGCCATAGTCCTAGGACGGAATCTGACCTAACCGGCTCCTAGAGTTATGGGCATGGAGAACAACAGAGATATTCGCCCCTTCACCATCGACATTCCCCAGGCTGAGCTGGATGACCTGCGTGACCGGCTCGCCAGGACCCGGTGGGCCACGGACCTGCCCAATGTCGGCTGGAGCCGCGGGGTGCCGGTGAGCTACCTCAAGGGGCTGGCCGAGTACTGGCGTGATGGCTACGACTGGCGCGTCTACGAGCGGGAACTGAACGGGTACCCGCAGTTCACCACTGAGATCGACGGGCAGAACATCCACTTCCTGCACGTGCTCTCGCCCGAGCCGGACGCGTTGCCGCTGATCCTGACCCACGGCTGGCCCGGCTCGATTGTGGAGTTCCTCAACGTCATCGGCCCGCTGACCGACCCCAAGGCACACGGCGGAGATCCGGCGGACGCGTTCCACCTGGTGATCCCGTCGATCCCCGGCAGCGGATTCTCCGGGCCGACCGGCGAGGCTGGCTGGGACACCAACCGGGTGACCAGGGCGTTCGCTGAACTGATGAACCGGCTCGGCTACGAGCGCTACGGCGCGCAGGGCGGCGACACCGGCGCGGTCATCTCCCCGGGGCTCGGCCGTCTCAACCCCGGCAAGGTCGTCGGCGTGCACGCGAACGGGCTCTGCGCGTTCACGGAGGTCACCCCGGACGAGGTGGTGGAGCTGACCGAGGCCGAGCGGACGCGGCTGGAGCACCTGCAGTACCTGAAGACCGAGCAGTCCGGCTACATGATGATCCAAATCACCCGGCCGCAGACCCTGGCGCACGGGCTGCACGACTCCCCGGTCGGGCAGTTGGCCTGGATTGTGGAGAAGTTCAAGGAGTGGACCGATCCGGCCGCCGAACTGCCCGAGGACGCGGTCGACCGGGATCTGCTGCTTACCAACGTGATGCTGTATTGGCTGACCGGTACCGCCGGCTCCTCGGCCAACAGCTACTACGAGACCGCACACGCCGGAGCCTGGGGAGCAAGCGAGCGTTCCACAGTGCCGACCGGGGTCGCGGTGTTCCCCATGGATGTATCGATCCGGCGTACCGTCGAACTCGAACACACTCTCGTGCATTGGTCCGAATTCGGCCGCGGCGGCCACTTCGCCGCCATGGAGGCCCCCGACCTACTCGTCGAAGACGTCCGGGAGTTCTTCAGCAAGCTGCGCTGAACCCACCGCGGGCGCCGACCTCGATCAGCCGGTTCCAGCCGCAGCCCGCTTCCCGTCAGCGCAGCGTCGCTGGACGCACGCGTACTGGTGCGAGGATTCCGATGATCATGACGGCGGTGATGGAACCTGCCGCCATGATCGCCGCGAGCACCACTATCTGGAAGCGGCCTGCCTCAAAGGGAGAAACCCCGCCAAAGATGGCCCCGACGAACGCGCCGGGTAGGGTGACAAGTCCCGTCGTCTTGGTTTGATCGGTTGACGGGATAAGGGCCGAGTAGACCGCGCGTCGAGCGAGATCCAGGGTTGCTTGCCTCGGCGAGGCACCGAGCGCGAGCCAACCCTCGACTTCCTCCCAATGCTCGTAAACCGATTCCTTAAAGCGCCGGCCGGCCAGGACTGCGATGGTCATGCCGTTGCCTATGACTATCCCGCCAATCGCGAGCGCGTAGCGGGGAGTGAACGCGATGGCTCCCGTCGCGAAAATGACGGCGAGGGTGATTCCGATGCCCGCGGCCATGGAGCCGCTGACCAAGCCCAAATGGGGCAGGCTCCAGCCAATCCGGCGAGTGGCACTCATCGCGGCTACTGCAAACATCACCAGGAGGGCTACCGCCACCCATAGCGGGCTGGTGATCACCCCACCCAGAACAAAACTGATCGCGGCGAGCTGCACGGCTCCGCGGAGGATGGCCAGTGCAGGCGCGAAAGGGTGAGGGGTCCGGAACACCAGGAGCAGTGCCAACGTGGCCGCCATCAGGACGCCGACGCCGAGGAAGGTCGGCAGGAATTCGGCGAGACCGGGCATGGGGCCAGCTTATCGACTGCCGCAAGGCGCTCGCTCAAGCGACGACACGCGACTTCCCCTATTAGGTCATGTAAATCTTGCGTAATGCATGTGATTCCCGTCACGATCTGGCACTCTGGATGGAAATTTAGGTATGGCTAACCTAAAGTTTCAAGCTGTGAGCCCGCACTTCTTTCCCCCGGGCTCCCAGGACTTGCTCGCAGAAAGAAGCCCTCATGAAGATTCGCGCAAATGCGCTGGCCGGCATCGCACTCGCCGCCACTGCAGCCCTCGGCCTGACCGCTTGCGGCAACGGGACCGCCTCCCCGGCGGCCACCGGAGACAATAAAGCGGCTGGCGAAATCACCGTCTACAACGCCCAGCACGACACCCTGACCAAGGAATGGGTGGACGCATTCACCAAGGAGACCGGCGTCAAGGTCACCGTCCGCCAGGGTTCCGACACCGAGCTCTCCAACCAGATCATCCAGGAAGGCGCGGCATCCCCGGCCGACGTCTTCCTCACGGAGAACTCCCCCGCCATGGCCCAGGTTGAGAACGCCGGCCTCTTCGCCGACATCGACAAGGCCACCGTGGACCAGGTCCCGGCCGAGTACCGTCCGTCCACCAACAAGTGGACCGGCATCGCCGCCCGCTCCACGGTCCTGGTGTACGACAAGACCAAGATCAGCGACGACAAGCTGCCCAAGTCCATGCTGGACCTGGCCAAGCCGGAGTGGAAGGGCCGGTGGGCCGCTTCGCCGTCGGGCGCTGACTTCCAGGCCATTGTTGCCGCCCTCCTCGAACAAAAGGGCGAGGCCGCCACCGCTGAGTGGCTCAAGGGCATGAAGGATAACTTCAAGGCGTACAAGGGCAACAGCACCGCCATGAAGGCAGTCAACGCCGGCGAAGTCGACGCCGCATTGATCTACCACTATTACTACTACGGCGACCAGGCCAAGACCGGCGAGAACTCCAACAAGGTCACCCCCTACTTCTTCAAGAACCAGGACCCGGGCGCCTTCCTGTCCGTCTCCGGCGGTGGCGTGCTGAAATCCTCCAAGAACTCCGCGGCTGCCCAGGCCTTCATCAAGTTCATCACCGGCAAGCAGGGCCAGGAAGTCCTGAAGAACGGTACTTCCTACGAATACGCCATCGCTTCCAACGTGGACTCGAACGCTAAACTCGTTCCCATCAAGGATCTGCAAGCTCCCGCCGTGGATCCGGCCAAATTGAACTCCGCAAAGGTCACCGACCTGATGACCAAGGCAGGACTGCTGTAATTCTGTGACCACTGATCTATCGGCCCGCATCTCCCCGGAAATTCCCGGGGCTTCGGCGGGCACGACGACGGCGGGCAGGGGCAAGCGCCCCCGCCCGCCTTTCGGCGTTTCTGCAATATCCCTCCTGGCCGTGCTGATCGCGCTGTTTTCGCTCATCCCGCTGGGGTACGTCGCTTACATGACGGCCGCGACGGGGTGGGACACCGCCGTCGCGCTCATCTTCCGGCCGCGCGTTGGCGAGCTGCTCCTGAACACCGTCATGCTGGTGGTCTTCACGGTGCCCATCTGCCTGGTGTTGGGAGTCGGTGGCGCGTGGCTCGTGGAGCGGACGAAGCTGCGGGGGCATCGCTGGTGGGCCGTGGCCCTGGCAGCCCCGCTGGCCATCCCGGCGTTCGTCAACAGCTATGCGTGGGTAACCGCAGTCCCTTCGCTGGAGGGCATCTGGTCCGGTGTACTCATCGCCACACTGTCCTATTTCCCCCTTGTCTACATTCCCGCGGCGGCGACGCTGGGGCGTCTCGACCCCGCGATTGAGCAGTCCGCGGCGTCCCTTGGCTTGGGTCCGTGGGCCATCTTCTTCCGGGTTGTCCTGCCTCAACTACGGATCGCCATGACCGGTGGCGCCCTGTTGGTGTCGCTGCACCTGCTGGCCGAATATGGCGCGTTCGCGATGATCCGCTTCGACACGTTCACCACCGCGATCATGACCCAGTTCCAATCCACGTTCAACGGCACCGCCGGGAACATGTTGGCGAGCGTCCTCGTGTTTTTCTGCCTCATCCTGCTCCTGGCCGAAGTCAGGAGCCGCGGTACCGCACGCTATGCCCGTATCGGTTCCGGCGCCCAAGCCAAGCCGACCAGGCTTCCCCTGCACCACTATCAGATTCCGTCCCAGCTCGCGCTGCTTGCCCTCACCGTATTGGCGTTCGGCTTGCCGATCTTTTTTGTCCTGCGCTGGGTGGTGGCGGGTGGCGCCCGCGTCTGGTCGGCCGACGAATTCCTTCCGGCACTCCTCCAGACCCTCGCTTATGGCACCGTAGGCGCCGCTGCGACAATCGTCGTCGGCTTCCCCATGGCCTATCTGGCCGTGCGGCACCCGAGCTGGTTCAGCAAGATGCTTGAACTCTCCAACTACGTCACCAGTTCCCTGCCCGGCATCGTTGTGGGCCTCGCCTTCGTGACCGTGAGCATCCGAATGGTCCCGGGAATCTACCAGACGTCCGGGGTCCTGATTGCGGCCTATGTGCTGCTGTTCCTGCCGCGGGCCTTGGTCAACATCCGCTCCGGACTGGCCCAGGCTCCCAAGGAACTCGACGAGGCAGCGCAATCGCTCGGCAAGGCCCCGCTGGTGTCCTTCCTGAAAGTGACGCTGCGCCTCACAGCTCCGGCCGCCGCCGGCGGGGCCGCGCTGGTGTTCCTCGCCATTGTCAATGAGCTGACGGCAACACTGCTGCTATCCCCCAACGGCACGCACACCCTGGCCACCGAATTCTGGAGCAAGAGCAGCGAGATCGACTACTCGGGCGCGGCACCCTACGCCTTGCTCATGATCCTGTTGTCTGCCCCCATGACGTACATGCTTTTCCAACAGTCCAAGAAAGTAGCCGGACAGTGACCGAACAATCCCCCTCAAGGCTTCCGTCACCCCGCGTAGCGGCTTCGGTGGCTCCCACCACCAACACGCATCTGGACATCGCCGAGGTCACCAAGAACTTCGGCTCGCAGGCCGTGCTGAAGGGCGTGAACCTCTCGGTGGCCAAGGGCGGAACAACCGCCATCGTCGGGCCCTCCGGTTCCGGCAAGACCACCTTGTTGCGCCTGATCGCCGGCTTTGAGCACCCGGACACCGGTTCCATCAGCCTCAACGGAAACAAGGTAGCCGGGAACGGGATCTGGGTACCGGCCCACAAACGGCATGTCGGCTATGTTGCCCAGGACGGCGCGCTCTTCCCGCACCTTACGGTGGGGCAGAACATCGCGTTCGGGCTGGACAAGTCAGCGCTCGACGGCGGCCGCCGCGCCGTGAAGACGCGCGTCCAGGAACTGCTCGACATGGTTTCCCTCGATGCGGACATGGCAAAGAGGCGGCCCCACCAGCTCTCGGGGGGCCAGCAGCAACGAGTGGCGCTCGCCCGCGCCCTGGCCCGCGAACCGCAACTCATGCTGCTCGACGAGCCGTTCTCCGCGCTCGACGCCGGCCTCCGCGTGGCCACCCGGCGCGCCGTGGCGAAGGTCCTGAACGAAGCCGGGGTCACCACCATTTTGGTGACGCACGATCAAGCCGAGGCCCTTTCCTTCGCGGATCAAGTGGCGATCATGCGCGGCGGAAAGCTGGCGCAGATCGGCAATCCGTTCGTTGTGTACACGCGTCCCGCAGACCGGGCAACTGCCGAATTCCTCGGCGATGCCGTCATCCTGGACGCGTGGATGGAAGGCTCCCTGGCCACGTGTTCCCTGGGCGGCATCCCCGTGCGCCGTCCCCCGGCACAAGGCCTCGTGCAATTGATGCTTCGCCCCGAACAGATCCGGATTGCTCCCGACGGTCCCATCCGCGGAGTAGTTGTCGATACCGACTACTTCGGCCCCGAGACCACGGTGCGAATCAAGCTCGCTCCGCGCGTTGCGGCAGCCGGCGCATCCTTGGCCTACCCGGGAGGCGGCGAAATCATTACCATCCGGCACTGGAACGCTTCCATCACCAAGCCCGGTACGGAACTGTGCCTCCGCGTGGTGGGCGAAGGTGTGGCGTTCCCTGTCGAGGATTAAGGAATCGACGTAATGCCGACGATTGCGCGCCTCGTCGCGGGCGTGCTAGCGTTGCGGCGATCGTGATCTATCGGCAGGAGGTGAGTCCCATGAACGCAGTATCCGCAATGGGTGCTCCCCTGCAGTCCACGATCTCGCGACTGACGTAGTCGCCACCGGGAGCGCCAAACAGGCAATTCGCGAAAGGCGACTCCCATGAACACAACATCTTCTTCATCTTTGCACTCCCGCGAGCGGGCGTTGGTCCTCGGTGGCGGCGGATCGACAGGCAATGCCTGGCTGATCGGCGTCATCGCCGGCCTCTTCGATGCCGGGCTGGACGTGACCGACGCCGATCTGACCATCGGCACGTCCGCCGGATCGACGGCAGCGGCCCAGATTGCTGGCGCGACCCCGACCGAGCTGTTCGCCAGCATCCTTGACGCTGTCCCAAAGCAACGGTCCGCTCCCGTCGGGTCCGGACCGGGACGCGCACCGGCGAGGCCAGTGGTGAACCACCTGGAGCGGATCAACAAGATCATCGCCGATGCTCAGGATGTGGCTGACATGCGCCGGCGACTGGGCGCGGCAGCGCTTGAGATGGATGCGGCGTCGGATGGCTCCTGGTCAACACAATGGCGCACCACCGTCGCCGCGCGGCTACCCAGCCAGCACTGGCCGGAACGAACGGTGCTCATCACGGCGGTCGATGCCCGTACCGGTGAACCGGTCGCTTTCGACCGCCACTGCGGAGTCGGCTTGGCGGACGCCGTGGCTGCCAGCTGTTCCAGTGGCCTGCCTTACAGGATCGGAGACAACCGATACATCGACGGCGGTTACCGATCCAACGCCGAGAATGCCGATCTGGCAGCCGGATACGAGCGGGTCCTGGTGCTCTCGCCCTTCGGTGGCAGATCATTGCAACCGCTGGAGTGGGGCACGCATCTGGCAACGCAGGTCGACGAACTCAGCGCACGCGGCAGCAGAGTCGAAACGATCTTCCCGGACGGCAACTCCGAGCACATGTTCGGCGCCAATGCCATGGATCTGTCGCTGCGTCCGCCCGCGGCCCGGGCAGGTTACGAGCAAGGCAGAGCCCTGGCCGGGCAGCTTTCCGAGTTCTGGCGCTGACGCTGGCGAAACCAGTCGACTCTGCAGGCGTGACGACACCTCTTGCCTAGAGGCCGACCGAGGCGGTCAACCGCCGCCTCGGTCGGCCTCGCGGCTCAACCTGACGACTTTAGTTGCGACTGACTATGAACCAAAGTATTAATAAATACGACAGGAACGTAAGCGATTAATTCCGATTTAGAATATCGGAAAAAATTCCTCTGACCTGTTTAATAAAACCTCTTGCCCCAGTTTGCCCGTCTGCATAATTTGATCGTGAAGCGCCTGTCTCTCCCTGGAAGGTGATCCATGTCCGTCGGTGGTCTCGCCGGAGAGATTCTAGGCATCTCCTCGATCAAGGAAGCATGTTTTGACTCCTAAACGTACTCGCGACATTTCTATTTCCCTGATTCTATTTGCGCTAGTAGCGGTCCTGCTATTCATAACGGCCGCCGGATATATGCAGCTATGGTGGTCAATACTTGCTGGTATCGCGCTCGTTGGAACCGGCATCGGAGCGTTCGCTGACTTCCAACGCCGCAAGAATTAGCTTTCAAGGCTGAGGTTGGAGCGGCCGGGGGGTCACTGACTCCGGGACAGGCATAGCCTTATGGCATGACGGCAAGCTACAGGTACGACGTGGAGATCCTGCATCTGCTCGTGTCATCCGGCCACGCCTACTTCGGCCGTGCACGCGATGGTGCCGCCGAGGTGCCCACCACGGATGCCGAGCAGGTCGACGTCGTAAGCGGCAAGGGCATCGTCGGTGACCGGTTCTTCGGCAAGGCCGCGCACATGGATGCAGCGGTCACCCTGATGGCCATCGAGTCGCTCGAAGCGATGGCCGCTGAGTTGGGCGTCGCACCCTTTGACCCGCTCCTCACCCGCCGGAATGTCGTCCTCAGGGGAGCCCATCTGGCTCCCCTGCTGGGTGGGGAGTTCGCATTGGAATCCGGCGGCGGCCTTGTGCGGTTCCGCGGCGGGCGGCCTGCCCACCCCTGCGCCTGGATGGACAAAGTCCTGGCTCCGGGCGCGCACGCCGCCATGCGAGGCCGGGGCGGCGTGCGCTGCCAACCGCTTTCGGATGGCATCCTGCATCGTGGCCCAGCTGTGCTAATTAGCCCTGTACCGCTCGATCCCGACAAGGCCGGCGAGGCCACGCTCCTCCGGGCTTCACGGCTTCCGTAGGTCAATTCCTACGGAAGCCGGGGTTCCGTGTCGGATGTGGCGATCGAGGCGTTGGCTTGATCGGCCAGAGAGCCGCGCCGACGGCTCGCCAAGAGGAACGGCACCGCGATGAGCTCGATGACACCGCTGATCGCCAATGAGGCGGAGTAGCCGTACACATCGGCGGCCCGGCCGAGCAGCGGCTGCACAACCACTCCGCCGCTCGATCCCATGAGTGAGTCGAAGCTAAGCACTGTTGCCCGCTGTTTCGACGGGATCATGTCGTTCACGTAGGCCTGCCGCACCGGGGTGCCCGCCGATTCGACCATGGCCCAGAGGGTCAAGAGCACCAAGGCAACCCAGAACACCTGGGTGATCCCGAGCACCACCAGAATCAAGGCGCCAACCACGCCACTCAGAATCAACACGGTGGTGCGTTTGCGAACGAGGCGCCGGATACGCGGTGCAAGCCACCCACCCAGCACCTGCGCTCCTGCAACGATTGCCGCCGCCAGCCCAGCCACGGAGTACGCGCGCGGGTCGCCGAAGAGCTGAAGCAGGTATGGCTGCAGGGCATAGAACACATAGATCCCGACGCCGGCGCTGAACGGCGCTGCCAGCATCACGTACCGTACGGGTGGATTTTTCAAACCGTTCTCGATCGAGGCGTCGAGGACGGCGCGGGTCGCCTTGAGGGGATGGGCAGAGCGCTCGGGGGTGAACCCGACGTCGCGCATGAGCAAGAATGCCACGACGAACATGGCGAGGAGCACACCCACGCGAATCAGGAACGGCACGCCCAGGTTGGTCGCCTGCGCGATCACCCCGCCAGCCACCGAGCCCGCAAGCATGGCGGCGCCCGAGACCATCTGGCCGCGCCCGAGCACCGTCTCCAGGCCGCCGTCATATCCAGTGAACCGCAACGCGTCGACGAGCCAGGCCTCCACCGCACCCGAGAAGAAAGTGAAGCCCAGACCGAGCAATACCGACACCACGGCCCACCACCAGAACGGGGCGGAAAGCTGCCAGAGCAGATAGTAGAGGTAGGTGGACCCGGCCAGCGTCACGGTGCCAAGCAGGAACGAAACCCGGCGCCCCCACCCATCGGCCACTACTCCAGTAGGCACCTCGAATACCACCATTCCGGCAGTGAAGAAGGCATTAGCGGCAAAGGCCTCAAGGTTGCTGAGTCCGGCATCCAAAAGGAAGAGGGTGTTGATCCCCCAGATGAACGAGGCCGCGAGGGTATTGCCGAGGGTCAACGTGAGATAGACGCTTTGGATCTTTCGGGCGGCGGAGTTCATCGGGACGACGGCCCCGCCTTGACGAGGGGGAACCACGAGCCCATTCTCGTCCGCTTCGGCTACGCACGCCAGAGCCGGCGGGGGGCTGGACCGCAACAAAAAAGTCGTGCCGATTTCCGGGTTTTTCGGCGGGCAGGTGTTCTTCGAATGTCAGACCCCCCCCCTGGAATGCTTTGGTTATGGCCGGGAACCGGGGAACACAGCTGAAGGGATCGGGCGCGCCGTCCGGCGGCGCTGGTCCGGAGGCCGCCGTGCCGGGCGTCCGGGTGCAGAACCTGATCGGTGCCGTGAACTCGCTCCGGCCGGGAGCCGGCGGCACCGAACTTGCCGAGCGCGCCGAATTGATTGACCGCACGGAATTGATTGACCAGTTGCGTGCCCTGGAGGATCTGAAATCGGCGGCCGCGGCCGCGCAGGCCCGGATCGCTGTCGCGTTCGATGCCGCCCAGCGCAGCGCAGAAGCAGACCTGGGCGTCCCGGCCGAGGAACGTGGACGCGGGGTCGCCGCACAGATTGCTTTGGCCCGGCGGGAGTCCCCGGCCCGCGGATCCCGGCTCTTTGGACTGGCCAAGGCCCTCGTGAGCGAAATGCCGCACACCCTCGCCGCTCTCGACACCGGGCAGCTGAACGAATGGCGCGCGACCCTGCTGGTGAAGGAAACAGCTTGCCTGTCCGCCGAAGACCGGTCCGCCGTGGACGAGGAACTCGCCGCCGACACCGGAACCTTCGACGGCGCCGGAGACAAGGCCATCATCGCCGCGGCCCGGACCGCGGCCTACCGGCGGGACCCCCGCTCCGTCACCCAGCGCGC